>CAZGYL010000459.1:0-4779 GCA_964529985.1 uncultured Planctomycetia bacterium
CGAGGAAGTCCTCTCGCAGCTCTTTGTCAACGTACACCTTCCCCTCAAAAGGCTTCTCAGCCAGAGACTCAACGACTTCGCGCATTCTGAGAATCGCGTAAATCGGGACCCCGAACTCGGCTTGAAGCTCGCGCACCGAGCTCACCAAGTGTTTGGTGCCCCTCTCTTGGCGATCCACAGCTATTACGGATCCTATTATCTTCGCACCGAGCCGGTCCCTTAAGAGCCGGAGGCTGTGCCTGAAGGAAGTGCCTGCGCTTATGACATCGTCCACGTAAACGACCCGGGTTTCAGGACCGATCGGAGCACCGAGTAAGCGACCGCCCTCCCCGTGGTTTTTCTCTTCCTTGCGATCCGAGCAATAACCTACCTGTCTGTTATACAGGCGCCAGATCGCCTGAGCTGTGGCAACGGCAAGCGGAATCCCTTTGTACGCGGGACCGAAAACCACATCGAAATCCAACCCGATTTTCTCAGCTATGGTCTCTGCGTACGCTTCCCCGACGGCCGCCAGCTGGTCTCCCCGGTAGAGCGCTCCCAGGTTTACGAAATAGGGAGAGCGCCGGCCGCTTTTCAGGATAAAATCTCCGAATTTAAGGGCATCGGCTTGCAAAAGGAGCCGCAAAAGTCGCAGCTGTCTCTCGTCCATGTTCTCCTCTTTGCGCCGGGAACTAGGTTTATCCCGCGATTGTACAGGAGCTCTTGCAGGGGACAAGAGAAGACGCGTACGAAGCCGCTCGGGGCTGTTTCGTTCCTTGACACTTTGTGGGTCCCTGCTATAGTGAGAAGTCTTTGTTCCCAGAGGTAACGGGAGGAAGGCGGTGGTACAGGACGACGTTCAAGCAAAAGACCCGTTGGAAGAGCAGGCGGATCGGACGGCCGAGCAGCTGGAGGAAAAACCCTCTGAAGCGCCCGAGGCGTCCCGGGAAGGCGGTGCGACCGGTACTGAATCAATCGCTGAACCCGCCGGCGGGGGGGAGGCGGCCGCTGAAGAGGAATCGGCCGCTGAAGCGACCGGAGGTCAAGCGGCGGAGGAGGGATTGGTGGTCGGGGAGCTGCCTGTGCCCGAAACGGAAGAGGAAGAGGAGGAGGAAGAAGAGGAGCGCTTGGACGTTGAGGCTGAGGTTGAGGAAGTTTCCCCGACAACCAGGCGCGTGCGCGGCCGGGTGCCTGCAGAGAAGATAAACAAGATCCTCGACCGGTACTGGGAGGAGTTGCGCGACAGCGCGCAGGTCCGCGGCTTTCGAAAGGGCCGCGTCCCCCGGCGCCTTCTTGAGCGGCGGTTGGGGCGGATCGTTTACGAAGAGCTGCGCAAGCAACTCTTGGACCAAGCGATTCGGGAAATCAGCGAAGATTACGGGCTGCGCATTATCGGAGAACCCGAGTTCGGCGAAGTCACTTTCATTGAGGGGCAGCCTCTTGAGTTTGAGTTCACGTGCGAGGTTTTGCCGGAATTCGCCATTCCACCGTACGAAGACATTGAGATTGTGCTTGACCGGGTGACGGTCACGGACGAGGAGGTCGACGCTGAGATCGAAAGACTTCGCGAGGAACGAGCTCAGTGGATTTCCGTTGACGATTGGCCCCCTCAAAAAGGTGATCGTGTAACTGCGGACATAACGCTCCGGGCGGGGCCGAAAATCCTCGCCCGGCTGGAGAACACCGAGTTGGGCACTGAGCTCTCCCAAGTGGCGGGGGTTCCCGTCCCCGAGTTGCCGGAGCTGCTTTGTTCCGGGAAACGAGAGATTTCCTTTGAGCTTTCAGTGCCTGAGGATCACCCCGACGAGCGGCTCAGAGCGCGTCGCGTTCAGGTTGATCTTAAGCTTCACGAGCGCCAGCGCCGGGAGCTGCCCGAGGTAAACGACTCATGGGCCGAACTTTTCGGGTGCAAGAGCGTTGATGAATTGCGCACCCATATAGCGGAACGCCTTAAGGAGCGTAAGAAATCGGTCGAGGAGAGGCTGATCGGCGATAAAGCGCTTGAGGCCATGCTGAAGCGCGTTGAAATCCCGGTGCCGGAAAGCTTGATCAAAGGGTTGAGCGAAGAAGAATCTACAGAAGAAGACTCTTCCGAAGAAAAGGCCCCGAACGAGCGCGGTGAGGCCGAGAAAGAGCCTGCACTGGAGAACTTGCGCCGCAGGATCTTGATCGACCGTATCGCTGAGACTGAAGGAATCAAGGTAGGGCAGCAGGAGCTTGAAGAAGCGCTTGCGGCCACCTACGGGGTGGATCCGCGCAGCGGGGTTTTGAGCGAAGGCCTAATAGGGATTGTGAGGCGGCATATTATCGAGAACAAAGTCCGGGAACTTCTGCGTTCGCGGTGCCGTGTCGTCCGGGAAGAAGAGGAAGAGGCCGCCCAAGGGGCGGCCGCACCTGAGGAATCGGAGGCAAATGGCGAAGCGGAAGATAAACCGCAGGAAGCCGGGGCGCGGGCAGAGACTGAGGCACAGGCCGAGGCTCACCTTGCCGATCAGTCCGAAGGGAACGTGAAGGAGAAGGAACAGGAAAATCAACCAGCTGAAAAAGGGGACGAAGGCCAAAGCGAAAAGGAGGAGTCATGATCCGAAGCGGACATCCGCTCGGTCCATTGGGAAAACATGTTGACCGACTTTGCGAGGAGAACGAGATCGCAGAGCCCGCGGCATATCTCGTTCCCACGGTTATCGAGCAGACGGGTCGGGGAGAGCGGGCCTACGACATCTTCTCCAGGCTTCTCAAGGAAAGGATCGTTTTTATCGGACCGGATATCAACGATTACACCGCCAACCTGACCGTGGCCCAGATCCTCTTCCTGATGAGCGAAAACAAGAACCAGGATATCAACATTTACATAAACTCGCCCGGCGGCGTGCTCACGGCCGGGCTTGCCATCTACGACACAATGCAGTTCGTGCCTTGTGACATCGCCACCTACTGCATCGGTCAGGCGGCCAGTATGGGAGCCGTACTGCTTGCTGCAGGGACAAAGGGCAAAAGGCACGCTCTGCCGCACTCTCGTATCATGATCCACCAGCCTTGGGGCGGCGCGTCCGGACAGGCTGAGGACATAGTCATTCAAGCAAAAGAAATCCGGCGGAATAAGGAACTCCTTTTGGACGCCCTCCAGCGGCACACGGGCCAACCGCGCGAGGTCCTTGAGCGGGACACCGACCGTGACTTCTACATGACGCCGCAAGAGGCCAAGGAGTATGGTATTATCGACGAAGTGCTGGCTTCCCTGAAAGAAAACAAGGACAGGTGATACCATGAAACGTGGCGGCGGAGGCAGGCGGAAAATCGACAGGTGTGTCTTTTGCGGCAAAACGGCCCGCGAGGTCGAGCAACTGATCCCGGGTCCGTCGGGGGTGTGCATTTGCAGCGAGTGTGTTGATATCTGCCATTCCCTCATCCGCGAAGAGCACGCCCCGAGCAGAGCCCGCACCAGTCCGCCGCTTTTCCCCGACGAAATCCCTCCGCCCAAGAAGATCGTCGAAGAGTTGGACAAGTACGTAATCGGCCAGGACACAGCCAAGAAGGTTCTGGCGGTTGCGGTTCACAATCACTACAAGCGACTGTGGCTTAGCGCCAAAAGCAGGACCGACGTTGAGGTCGAAAAGTCCAATATCCTGCTTATCGGTCCTACAGGCTGCGGGAAGACCCACTTAGCCCGCACCCTGGCGCGCATCCTTGATGTGCCTTTTGCGATCGGCGATGCCACCAGCCTCACAGAGGCGGGCTACGTCGGTGAAGACGTCGAAAACCTGCTGCTGAGGCTCCTTCAGGCCGCCGATTGGGTTCTTGAACGGGCCGAGCAGGGGATAATCTTCGTCGATGAGATAGATAAGATCGCAAAGGCGGTTCCGAACGTTTCGATCACCCGCGACGTTTCCGGAGAGGGTGTACAGCAGGCGCTTTTGAAAATCCTTGAGGGAACCATTGCAAACGTACCGCCGCAGGGAGGGCGCAAGCACCCGGAGCAGCAGTACATCCCCATGGACACCTCCAAGATCCTCTTTATCTGCGGCGGAACCTTCACCGGCCTTGAGGAGATAATCGCCCGGCGGGTCGGCAAGAAGGTCATTGGATTCAAGCCGACTTTCGGCGACGAAGACTACAAGGATCCGGCCAGACGCGCGGAGCTGCTCCGGCAGGTTGAGGCCGACGACGTCATAAAATTCGGGATGATCCCTGAGTTCGTCGGGCGCTTGCCGGTCATAACCACTGTGGATCCCTTGACAGTCGACGATATGATCCGGATTCTCACCGAGCCTCGGGACGCACTTGTGAGGCAGTACCAGGAGCTTTTCCGCCTTGAAAATGTGAAGCTCACCTTTACCCCCGAGGCCCTTCGCATGATCGCCCAGCAGGCATTTGAGAGAGGGACGGGCGCCCGGGGCTTGCGTTCGATCATTGAGGACGTAATGTTGGATGTGATGTACCAGTTCCCGTCTCACAGTCGGGAGATGAGCGAATATATCGTCACCCCTGAAGTTGTGAAGACAAAGCGCTTCGAGGCCGGCACGATAGTGAAGCGGCGCGAGCGGCGTCGGGGAAGCGCTTAAGGGGTGCGTCTCCGTCCGGAATTTAGATCGCCCGGGCCGGACGGAGCTCGGCGGCAGGGCTCCTTCGGGAGGAAGGTGAACATGAAAAAAGGCATTCACCCCGAATATGTCGAGTGCGTTGTAACCTGCGGTTGCGGTGAGACATTCAAGACCCGATCAACCAAACCGCAGATTCAGGTGGAAATCTGCTCTAAGTGTCACCCGTTTTACACAGGTAAGCAGAAGTACGTGGACACTG
>CAZGYL010000460.1:0-4779 GCA_964529985.1 uncultured Planctomycetia bacterium
CTGCTTAACTTCGGGTTCGAGAGGGAAAAACCCAGCGGAGTTTTCCGTTCTTAGTGAGAGCCAGTGCGGCCTTGAAGGGCCTGCCGCGCCGCGAAACAAAGCCTTCAAGTACTTCGGTTTTGCCCTTTGTTACGAAATCGATCGCTTCCGAACGGCTTATAGACCTGCCGGCAAGTTCCCGCGGCAGCTTGAAGCTGCAAGAGGACTCTTCTTCAAGTGCACGGGAACACACATAGGCTTTCTCCGCTGTAATTACATTGCCTTTCTTGCAGACGGGGCAGGTGCCGAGCGGTTCGGGGTCGACCACGGGCCCGACATCTTGAAGGGGCTGGGAGCCGCCTGAGGTACCCCTTGAGGGGAACTCCCACCTGTGCCTGCCGTTCTCGCCCAGTACAAGAGCGGCGCTGAAACGCCGGCCCCGCCGCGAGACGAACCCCTCGAGCACGGGGGTCCTCCCCTTCTTGACGTACTCGGCCACCTCCTCCCGGCTGAGCGTTCTGCCGGCCACTTTCCGGGGCAAAGCGAAATGACAGCCTGATTCAGCCCCCCGCGAGCAGATGTAGCTGCGGGGGGTTTCAATGACCTGTCCTTCCTTGCAGATAGGGCAGGGCGCTATAGGACGCGGATCTACAGGGGCTTCGGGCGCTTCCTCTTCGCCTTCGCGTACCGGCTCCAACTGCAACTGGCCGTTCTTGTCCAGGTATAGGACGGCGCGGAAGGGTTTGTTCTCGCGCGAGAAGAAACCGTACAGAGGCGGGGTGCGTCCTTCCTTAAGCAGGGTCTCAACCGTTTTTCGGTCCAAGTAGCGGCCCTGTTTTTCCTTCCAGAGCACGAAGGTGCATTTCTTGGACGGCACTCCCGTGCAGCGGTAAAGCAGGCTTTCTTCTACAACGCGGCGCCTTTTGCAAAGCGGACAAGGCCCGACAGGCGGGTCTTTCGCGTAAAGTTTTTCAAAATCAAAAGTTTTCGCACGGTCCACCACCTCTTGGGTGTATTCTCTGATTTCCGCGGAGAAATCTTCGCGGCTCCGTTCTCCCCGCTCGATCTGGCGCAGGTGATACTCCAGCTCTCCGGTGAGTTCCGGAGAAGCCAAGCGTTGGGCTTTGATCCGCCTGAGAATGTCGATCAGCCTTATTCCTTTCGGCGTTGCTGCGAGCGCTTTACCCACCCGTTTCATGTAAGAACGGCTGATGAGGTTTTCGATGATCTCAGCCCGCGTCGCAGGAGTGCCCAGACCCTTGTCTTTGAGAATGGCGGAAAGTTCTTCGTCCTCGATTTGTTTCCCCGCGTTTTCCATGAGGTTCAGAAGCCCTGCCTCGGTAATGCGGGGCGGCGGCTTTGTTTCTTCCTGCACGACTTCAACTTCAAGCACCGCAACGGGCACGCGCGGCCGTGCCAGAGGGAGGATCTTCTCCATGCGGCGTCCTTCTTGCTCAAAGACAAAACGCCAGCCCGGCTCGCGGAGCACTCTTGCGCGGGTCCTGAAATGTTCTTTCCCCACGATGGTGATCCTGGTTACGGTCTCCCAAACGGCTGGAGGGAAGAAAGCCGCAAGAAACTGGCGCACCACAAGATCGTAAATCCGGCCTTCCGCCTGCGGCAATTTACCGGGGAGTTGTTCCGTGGGCATGAGGGCGAAGTGATCGGTTACACCCGCATCGTTGAAGACACGCCCGCGGTTTTGCAATCCTTCTTCAAGCAGGCGCCGCGCAGGGCGGCTGAAGGCATCGCTGCCCGCCAAAAGGGAAATCACCTTGTTTACCTTCGGCAGGTAATCGCCGGGAAGGTATCTAGAATCAGTGCGGGGATAGGTAATCAACTTGTATTCTTCATAGAGCCTTTGGGCCGCTTCGAGCGTTCTGCGGGCTGAGTAACCGTAACGGCGGTGCGCCTCACGCTGGAGGCTTGTCAGGTCGAAGGGAAGAGGCGCTCGCTCCTTTGAGGTTTTTCTTTCCTCTGATGCAACGCCCTCCTTGCCTTCAACCGCTTGGACTATCTTTCGGGCTTCTTCTTCGTTCAGGATCCAATCGGAGCGGTCTTCCTCTTCGCTTTCCTCCGTCCCTTTGGTCCGCTCGCCTGGTTTGAACCACCACCCTTCATATTTGTGATCCGGTGCTTCGAAGAGAGCTCGGATCCGCCAGTACGGCTTGCTCTGGTGGGAGAGGATTTCCAATTCGCGGTCTACAACCAGGGCGAGCGTCGGGGTTTGGACTCTGCCGACGGACCACGGTGTTCTTTCCCTGCGGGTTTGCAGTCGTTTCGTGATAGCCCGGGTTGCGTTCATGCCGATAAGCCAATCGCTTTCGGCTCTGCATTCCGCCGCCGTACCGAGACCTTCGAACTCCTCACCCGGGCGCAGGTTCTCAAATCCCTCACGGATTGCTTCCGGTGTCATTGATTGCAGCCACAGGCGCTGCACCGGTTTGGTGTTTCCGACGTAGCGGCAGATCTCCCGGAATATGAGCTCGCCCTCGCGTCCCGCGTCGCAGGCGTTTACGACCCGCGTTACGTCCTTCCGCCGAAAGAGTTTTTTCAGCAATTCCAATCTGCCCTTTTGGCCTGCTTTTGGTTTCAGGGCGAAGGTCTCCGGAAAAATGGGCAGGTCGGACAGACGCCAACGGCGGTACGTCGTATCGATGTCTTCGGGAGCAAGAAGTTCGAGCAAATGCCCGACGGCCCAAGTCACGATATAGCGATCGCTTTCGTAGTAACCGTCTTTCTCTTTGAATGCTTTCTTCCCTCCGATCGCAGCCACAATGTCCCGGGCTACGGAGGGCTTCTCGGTGATAACAAGAGCCTTGCCCTCTTCGGAGACGATTTCCTTCTGCTCGGGTTGCTTCTTGGTCCTGCGCTTCGCAGTCGTACTTTGTTGCTTCTTTGCAGTTTTCGCCTTGGTCTGGCCCATATCGGCTCCTTATCAAGCAATGACCGGCCGTAGCTTACCGGCGGAAGCGCACTTCGTTAAGGACCGGCGGTGATAACCACGCAACAGCCCGGCGTCAAGTCGAAGCGCCGGCGTCCGGCCCACGGCCCGCCTTCAAGCTTACTCGGCCGACCATAGAGATCGTACAGGAGAGCCCGAAAACCTTTGCGCTCCTCGGGCACCGGAGCGGGAAAACATACGGCGCACCGGCCTTCACCGATGACCCGTAGTAAACCGGTCTGTCCGGGAAAAAACACTTCGGCCCCGGAACGAGCCACCTGAAGGAGTGTTTGATCCCCGCAGTGGAACTCACACCCCAGCACACGCCCCTCCGCAGCTTCGCAGATCAAACGGCAGCGGGGACTTTGCATGGAGCCGGAACCGCTTTCGAGCGAAGCCCTCAGGAGCGCCAGATTAGTAAAGACCGTCATGTGCCCCTTGGTGGGGCTGCCCAGTGCGGCCGGCTCGATTGTATCGAGCAAACCGAATAGAGCAAGAAAGCGGCGGGCCGCTTCAGGATCCGGTGTCTCACGGTCCAGGGGACCGTGCCATGGACTATCACAGAAGTGCTCGAAAACCTGAAGGGAGATTCGAACGGCTTTTTCGGGCGAACCGCCTATCTGGACCGTAAGTTCTCCGCCGGCGCCGGAAACGGCAAACTCCTCTTCAGAATCAGTTCTCAGTTCGATAAAGGGAACGAGGCGCGGACCCGCCGCCCCAAGCAAGCGGGCCTTGAATCGCACCTCTTCCTCAAGCCACGAGACAGGTACGCTCCAACTTTCCCCCAAAATCGCACGCTGTGCCCCGAGCCGAAACACCGCCCGAACCCCTGAAGGAGGGAGCAGAAACGTCCAGGCGTTCTCCGAGCGAACAGGCACGACACTCTCTGAGCACGGCCCGCTCACTTCGACGGTCACGTGCCGTCGCACAAACGGTATTTCAATCGTCTCGGACTTTCTCGGTTCTTCTGCCATGACGGTTCTTCCGGCGGCTTGCCGCCGCGGCCGAAGCGGCTGGTTTTGCCATTCGTTTTGTTGCGTTTATACTGGCTCGGGCTTTTCCTGCGGATTTTCCCGGCAGTTTGGCCCGAAACGGTCGCCGAAACCAGATTTTACCGCCTATCGTGCGGTGCCAGGCGGCGGGCGGCAAGGTATAGAGGGAGGTGCAGGGTGACGATTTTTACCCTTGCGGTTTTTCTCGGAAGCGGTCAGCTTGCGCTCGGAGCGGACGCGCAAGAGCTCCGAGACGTGATTGAGGTGAAAATCGACCTGAACCGAGACGTTTCCGGAATAAGCCCTCTGATTTACGGCCAATTTATCGAGCACATGGGCCGGAGCGTTTACGGCGGCCTTTGGGCTGAAATGCTGCTGGACAGGAAGTTTTTTCATCCTGTGGGAAAATCGCGCGCATCCGGAAGCGGACGGTCGCCGTGGGCTCCTTTCGGTACGACGGAGGACGACACCCTCGTTTCAATGGATCCGAAGCAGGCCTACGTCGGTGATTGGTCCGTCCGGATAAAGGCAGGCGGTGGAATACGTCACGGGGAGCTGGCTTTTCTTGAGGGTAAGGGATACGAAGGCTTTGTTGTGGCCAAAGCACCGGGCGGAGAGCCCTGCGAGGTTTCCGTTGTGATAAGCTGGGGGCCCTCCCGTGAGGATCAAGCGGTTTTTCCATTGAAGATCGAAGATTCCTGGCGCAAAAATTCTTTCCGATTTCAAGCCGGTGCAAGCACGCGGTCCGGGTCGTTCAGTATCACCGTGCGCCGGGGAACCGCATGGATAGGCGCTGCTTCGCTTATGCCCGCTGACAACATACAGGGGTTTCGGGCCGACACCATTTCCTGCCTGCGTACTCTG
>CAZGYL010000461.1:0-4774 GCA_964529985.1 uncultured Planctomycetia bacterium
GCCTGGGAGTCGATCCCGCTGAGGGACCTGCAGCTGCGGCCCGAAAAGCCGGAGTGCCGACTCTGGAAGCATTTTTCAACAAGGACCTCGCCCGGCGAATCATTTCGGAGCACGGCCCTGCTTCCGTTATTCATGCAAATAACGTCCTTGCCCACGTCCCTGACTTGAACGGTTTCGTACAAGGCATCGCGGCTCTTCTTTCCCCGGACGGTGTAGCAATCATCGAAGTACCCTACGTGCGCGATTTGATCGAAAAGAACGAGTTCGACACCATATACCACGAGCACCTTTGCTACTTCTCGGTGCAGGCCTTGGACCATGTTTTCAGGCGGAACGGCCTTTACCTGAACGATGTCCGGCGCATACCGATTCACGGAGGGTCTCTGCGGCTGTTTGTAGGGAAGCAGCCGCAAATCCAAGACAGCGTCCCCCGGCTTATTGAAGAAGAGGCACGCCTGGGAATGCACACACTCAGGTATTACGCCGACTTCGGCGATAGGGTGCGGGCGTTGAAAAGAGATCTCCTTGCACACCTCAAAGAATTGAAAGCCGCCGGAAATCGTATCGCAGCCTATGGAGCTGCGGCAAAAGGCAGTACGCTTATCAACTACGTGGGAATCGATCGCTCAATTGTTGAGTTCGTAGTCGACCGCAACGTGCACAAGCAAGGCAAATACATGCCGGGAAAGCACATTCCGATCGAGCCTCCCGAAAAGCTGCTCACGGAGATGCCCGACTACGTGCTGCTTCTTGCCTGGAACTTCGCAGAAGAGATCCTGGAGCAACAGCGGGAGTACATTGAACGAGGAGGCGCTTTCATCCTACCGATCCCCGAGGTGCGCACGCTGGCATGATGGCTTTTTCGCCCGAAGCACGATCCAACGCCTATAAGGAAAGCACGAGCCAAGAGCTCCCAAACGCGTGCCCCTCTTGCGGAGAAGCGGGGTTGAGGGATTTCTACACCGTCAGGGAGGTTCCCGTTCACAGCGTACTTCTTATGCGAACGGCCTCGCAAGCTGTCTCATACCGGCGCGGGGACGTCGTGCTGGGCTTCTGCCCCCAATGCGGTTTCATTACAAACACGGCTTTTAACCCACACCTTCAACAGTACAGCGAAGAGTGTGAGGAGTCTCAGGGTTTTTCCCCCACCTTCAGCGCTTTTCAGCGCCGCTTGGCCGAACACCTCATCGAACGTTACAACCTACGTAACAAGACCATTCTTGAGATAGGCTGCGGCAAAGGCGAGTTCTTGGTTCTGCTCTGCGAACTCGGCCCCAATAAAGGCATAGGCTTTGATCCGGCCTACAGGAGCGACCGCACCCCGGCCTCCGTTGCGGACCGCGTCAGTTTCGTACGTGATTTCTACAGCGAAAAATATGCACATGTGTCCGCCGACTTCGTCTGCTGTAAGATGACGCTCGAGCATATTCCGGATACCGCGCGCTTTGTAACAACGATCAGGCGCGCCCTTGAAGGAAGGCCTCAGACAACCGTCTTCTTTCAGGTTCCCGATGTGCGGCGCATTCTGCGCGAGTTTGCCTTCTGGGACATTTACTACGAGCACTGTTCATACTTCAGTGCCGGATCCATGGCCCGGCTCTTCCGGCATTGCGGTTTTGAAGTCCTGGATCTGAGGCGCGCTTACGGCGACCAATACCTTATGCTGGAAGCCAAACCGAGCGAACCCTCAATGGAAAAAATTCTTCCGGAAGAAGAAGATCCGGCCGAGCTCGCTTCTCTTGTTGAAGCCTTCCGAAAGGGAGTCTCCCGGAAGATAGAGGACTGGGAAAGGCTTTTCAACACCTTCCAAGCCGAGTCCAAACGGGTGGTTCTATGGGGCTCCGGCTCAAAAGCCGTTGCTTTTCTGACGACTCTCTCAAGCCCCCAGGCGGTATCGGCCGTCGTTGATATAAATCCGTACCGTCAAGGCACCTTTCTTCCAGGAACCGGACACCCTATCGTGGCGCCCGAATCGCTCAAGGAACAACCTCCCGATGTGGTCATTGTCATGAATCCCGTCTACCGGCAGGAGATAAGCGACCAACTGGGGGCTTTGGGCGTGGAGGCCCGGCTGCTTACGGTGGACTGACCGCCCTCCGCGCATAGGGAATCACCAGAGCTTCTTTGAGGGGGAGTTCCTCCGGCTCAAACCCCACAAAAACAGGCTCAGGTGCAAGAACCACTCCGAAGCGTTCCTCGACTTTACGCTGAATCCGAGCTGCAAGCTCAAGGAGTTCAGAGGCGCTGCCCCCACCGAAGTTCACAAGCGCAAGGGCGTGCCGATCTGAAAGCCCTACCCCGCCGTGCCTGAATCCTTTGGGAAAACCGGCTTGCTCAACGAGAAACGCAGCCGGGATCTTCACCCTGCCCTTTCCTGCGGGGTGTGCCGGAATGTCCCTGCCTGCACCCAGACGAGTACGCAGTCTGTGAAAAGCAGGTATGCTCAGGGTGGGATTGACGAAGAAACAACCCGCGCTTCGCGGTGAACTCAAGCCGCGCTCCTGCAGCATGCCTTTCCGCCGCCTCAGCTCAAGAATACAAGCACGGATTTCGGTGATCGGAGCTTCAGAAACACCCAATGCCGCGTGCAACTCGTCGTGACAAACCGACGCAACGTTCCGCCTTTTCAACCGCAGCTCTACGCGCACAACCACGTAACGACCTAAGTCCGGGCCCTTGAATCGGCTCCTGCGGTAGGCAAAACCGCATTCTTCCCGCCGGAACAAACGGATCTTCCCGTTCTGAAGATCAAGGGCCTCCACCCTCTCAACGCAGCGGCTCATCTCACCGCCATAGGCGCCGACATTCTGAACTACCGCCGCACCGACAGTTCCGGGTACCCCGCTCAGTGCCTCGATCCCCGCAAGTCCCTCATTCACCGAAAATTCCGCAAGATCGTCAAGCCTCAAGCCTGCACCCACTTTCAGGATCACGCAGTCGTCTTCGACCCGAGGCACCTGCAAGGTCGCATCGTGCAACCTGATGACGGCAAGCGGGCGGGGCCGGTCGGCTGCAACGACGTTGCTCCCACCTCCCAGGGGCACGAACGGCATTCCCTCCAAGGCAGGCAGGGTGCATGCAGTTCTAAGGGACTTGGGGTCAATGGCGTCAACAAGCACGCTGCACGGGCCGCCGACCCCCAAAGTGGTAAGAGAAGCAAGTGGAATCCGTTCGCGCATACAGACCATGGCTCGGGCATTTTCTCCGGGAGAGGCTGCTCCGGCAAGCAGGCGGAGGCGGCGTTGCAGCTCGGTCCCGCTGACATCT
Source organism: uncultured Planctomycetia bacterium (assembly GCA_964529985.1). Lineage (GTDB taxonomy): Bacteria > Planctomycetota > UBA8108 > UBA8890 > UBA8898 > CAZGYL01. The sequence goes on from CAZGYL010000461.1 coordinate 3,268, forward strand.
AAAATGGTTCTGTCGTTCGGTTCGGAAAAACAGGCCCTGGGCGTTCCTGAGGGAGAAAGGAGACACCATGAGAGAAAACAGCAACCTGAACAGGCGATCGTTCTTGACAGCTGCAGTTGCAACCGGCGCTTCTGTTGCCCTCGGAGCGCAGCAAACCCCGGCCCAGCGTCCTCAGAAGAAGGCCGTTTTGCGTATCTCCTGCCAAGAATGGGTGGTCCCCGGGAAAAGCCTGCGCCAGAAGGTGGAAAAACTCGCCCAATGGGGGATTGTGGGGCTCGAGGTGGGAGGGCGTAACCTGGCAAAACGCGTTAAGCAGATCAAGGAGGCGATCCGAGGCACCGGCGTTTCAGTGAGCGCCATTTGCGCCGGCTATCAGGGGACACTCGGACACCATGATCCGGAAGTTCGAAAGAAGGCCATAACAAGCATGAAGGAGATCTTGGGCCCCGCGGGAGAACTCGGTGCGGTCGGACTTATCTTTGTGCCGGCATTCAACCACCACAAGTCGAAGCTCAGCGCTTGGGAAGTGCGCAAGGTGCTTCTTGACGTATTGCCTGAGCTCGGGGACTTTGCTGCAAAGTGCGGCACGAAAATGATCCTTGAGCCTCTAAACAGGCGCGAAACCATTTACGTGCGCCTCTTGGCTGATGCTGCCGCAATCGTGCGGGACGTGGGCCACCCTGGAGTCGTAATGATGGGCGACTTTTACCACATGGGCATTGAAGAGACCAGCGATCTGGGAGCATTCATTTCAGCGGGAAAATATCTGGCCCACGTACACCTTGCAACAACAAAGCACCGGATTCTTCCGGGACAAGAAGAACGCGATTATGTGCCGGGCTTCCGCGGCCTGAAGATGATCGGCTATCAAGGTTACATGAGTTTCGAATGCGGTGTGCGCGGAAACCGCGATGTTGAGATTCCAAAGAGCGTGAAGTTCTTGAGAGCTCAGTGGGAAAAAGCAAAAGTCTGCTGAGCCGAGACGGTAGCTGTTTTTGCAAGCAAGAGGCGGGATTGTAGACGCCCATTGTCACTTGGCCGAGGCGCCTCTGGTGCAGCGCCTCGAAAGTGTCCTTGAGCGCTGCCGCCGAGCGGGGATCACCAAGTTTGTGTGTAACGGAACCTGCCCGGATGACTGGCGGGCCGTGGCGAAGGTTGCAAACACCTGCGAAGGTGTTTTCCCCGCGTTCGGGCTTCACCCTTGGGAAGTCAGAGCGTTTTCGGTCGAAATTCTAAGCGACCTTGAAAGATACCTTCGCGGAGGGGCGACCGCGGTCGGTGAAATAGGCCTGGATAGATGGCACCCTGAGCGGGACGAGAAGAAACAGGAGGTTTTCTTCAGGGAGCAGTTAAGATTGGCTCGGCGCTACACCCTACCTGTTACGGTACACTGCCTCCGTGCATGGGGCAGGCTGTTTGAGCTCCTCAGGGAAGAAAAACCACCCGAAGCCGGATTCTTGCTCCATGCCTACAGCGGCCCGCCCGAGCTTATCGATCCCCTTGCAGC
>CAZGYL010000462.1:0-2351 GCA_964529985.1 uncultured Planctomycetia bacterium
GATTTCCCTGTTTCTCACGGTGTGCCTCTTGTGGCGGATATGTCTTCCGACATCCTCTCGCGTCCGATAGATATTGCGCCTTTCGGATTGATTTACGCGGGTGCTCAGAAAAACCTCGGGCCTGCAGGTGTTACGGTTGTAATCGTGCGGCGGGATTTAGTGGGTAACGCACCTCCGGATACACCTGCCATGCTCGATTACGCGGTCCACATGGCGAAGGGCTCGCTTTACAACACGCCGCCGTGTTTCGCTATTTACGTTATGTTGCTTGTGCTCCAGTGGGTACGCGACCTGGGGGGACTGGAAGCGGTCGCCCGGCGAAACTCGGAAAAGGCGCAGCTTCTTTACAGCGTAATCGACGAAAGCGAGGGCTTTTATCGAGGCACAGTCAAGCGCGACAGCAGATCTCTTATGAACGTCACATTCCGTCTGCCTTCAGAAGAGCTGGAAGCGAAATTCCTGGAAGAAGCGCTCCAACGCCGTCTGCGTGGACTGAAAGGCCACCGGAGTGTCGGAGGAATCCGCGCTTCGCTTTACAATGCTGTTGAGCTCGAGGCTGTGGAGCACCTCTGCGCATTTATGCGGGAATTCCAAGAGGAGAGCAGCTGAAAAAGGAAAAATCACCGCCCGCCGGTGGGGGGACTTTGCCCGGGAGGCTCCTCAGGCGCTGCGGCCGGAGAGTCGTCGGCCGCTTTGTCTCCGGCCTGCAAGGGCTGGTCGAGGGACCGGGGCTCGCGGCTCTGGTTTTCGGAGCTGTCTACCTGACAGCTTGTGGGGCTCATTCAGGTCGGTACCCCCAAACGGGGCAGGATCACAGCCTGCAGGAGAATCCACAGGCCCAGGAAAGCAAGCAGAACCACAATGGGCTCCACAGCGCGCCTCACAATCTTTTTCCTCTTAAGGGGCTTGAGTTTTCAGGCTCCTTTGAGACTATACGACTCAGGCGCCCGAGTGCAAGCAAGATGAGAAATCGGACGCCCTTTCGGTGCCTAATGCTGCTAGAGAGCCCGGGTGCCGATAATAAATGATAAAAGGGACGGAAGAACGACCGCAAATATTCGGCTTCAGGAGCTCGGAGAAAGAAAATGCGCGCCTACGAGATAAAGATTTGGCCTGAAGGCCAGGAGAGCATATGGCGGCTGGTGGGAGCCGCTGACAAACACACGCTTCACCAGCTGAGCCTCGTAATAAACCGGGAGTTCGGTTTGCATGGTGAGCACCTTTACTGCTTTTACATGGGAGATAAGCCGTACGATTCGAAAACTGCATACGGAGGGCCGAACGCTGAAGCCCCGCGCCTTGCAACCAAGGCCAGCCTCGGGACGATAGGGCTGAAAAGAGGCCGCCGCTTTGTGTACCTCTTCAACTTCGTGGACGAGCGCCTCTTCAGGTGCCAGGTTGAGCGGGTTGCAAATGTAAACCGCTGTCCGCCCATGCCCGAGGTCTTGAAGCGGGCCGGTTCTGTGCCGGTTTCGCAGCCGAAGCCTCCGCCTGAATTGCCGCAGGAGCTGGAAGCCCTGGAAGAGGAGCTGAAGCGGGCTGCCGAAGCGGCAAGCGAAGGCAAAAGACGGTCAAAGGAAACTCTCACGCGCGAGTTCGAGCTTGCCCGCAAGCTGGCCGGTATCGTCGCCGGGCGCTGGGATCTGGTCCGCGCCCTTGAGAAGCGCACCCAGGCCGACATAAGCGGCTGGCTTGTGGCTCTGCCCGAGGCCCTTGCCTCTGAGGGGCTTGTCGACCAAGCGCTCGAGGTTATCGATCGATTCACCGAGCTTGAGCCTTCTTCGTTCTTGAACGAAAAACCCCTGTTGCTTGCTCAAGCGGGTAAGCTGGAGGAGGCAGCCAGACAGGCAGAGGAGAATGTTCAGGCTTTTGAAGGCGATCCTTGGATTACGGCGAAGGCCGCCGAGCTTTTCTCTCGGATAGGGAGGACGGAAAGAGCAGAAGAGTTGTTCCGCAAGGCTCTTGATCAAGCGGGTAATGCGTATTATTTGCGGGACGTGATCCTTGAAAGGCTACTGGCTCTTCTGGAGGAGACAGGCAAATCAGAGGCGGCACGGAGGCTTGCGGAGGCTGAGGAGCGGAGGCGGGCGAAGCCTACTCCGATGGCTTAGTGCCTCATGCAGAAATCACTTTCCCCTCCCTACAATTCGCCCCGGCAAGCTATAAGGCACTAGCCAACTAAGGAATTAAGGAATGCGCGAGGAGGGAAGACACGAGAAGAGCAATCCCGGCGAGAGGCCTGAGGCGTGCAGGCGCTTGAGATCTTTCGAGGCACCGTGAGGAGTCCGCCTTCTCGTGTCTTTCCTCGGAGCAAGTATTCCGCACCTTTAGATGTATAAGGAATGCGCGAG
>CAZGYL010000462.1:2451-4762 GCA_964529985.1 uncultured Planctomycetia bacterium
TTTTCCTGACAGAAAGGACGGGACCGGGAAGGCTACCCGGAAACCGACGTCGGAGCGGGTCCCCCCCGAAGCTTCGAGCCAAGACCGCAGGACAGAGCCCGGTACAAGAGGGGAGTCGTACCACCAGGAGTTTCCACGCACGACTTTCACAGGACCGGCGTCAGGCGACGGCAGCACCTCGCTTGGAGAGTGGTTCCCGGGATAAAGGTGAAAATCGTCTGCAGTCCATTCAGCCACATTGGCTGCAAGGTTGAGGTGCCCGTAGGGTCCTGCTCCCGCTCGGTAGGAGCCTGCAGGAGCCGTACCGAGGCCTTTTTTCAGAAAATCATCACCGCGTTCGGCCTTCAGACGCATGCGCCATGCAATGAAACTCTCAGGCCCGCCGGGCTTAAAACCGAGGGCCGAAGCATCTTGGGCGCGCCCGGGCTGGTAGCTGGGGCCCCAAGGGTAGAGCCTGCCGTCTTCACCGCGCGCGGCGCGTTCCCACTGGACTTCCGTGGGCAGCCGGCCTCCGGCCCAGCGGGCGTAAGCTGAAGCTGCTCTCCACGAAACGCCGCAAACCGGATAGCGCGCCCTTTCGGGTGGAAACGGGGGATCACGCTCTTCCCAAGTGCTCGGCCTTTCGGCGTAACCGGTTGCTCTTACGAAACGCAGGAATTGTTCGTTGGTGACCTCTGTCTCACCGAGATAAAAAGACTCCACCGTAACGCTGTGCGGAGGTCCCCAGAGCAACGTAGGCTCACCGTAACCCATAAGATAGGTGCCGCCCGGGACAAGCAGTAGGGCCCCGCCGTCTTTTCGATTGATCAACCGGCGCGGCAGCCCTGTAGGTTTGTGCACACCTGCAGATTCTTCAACCAGAAAGACCGTTCCCCCAGGCGCCTCGGGCAGCGGCTTCTGAGAGGGGGCGGCTTCCGGGCGGGAAGTGCTGCGCAGATGCGTGGAAAGCAGAACGACGCCGGTGGTCAAAAGACCTGCAGCCAGAGCACCGAGTGCGAGACCCACCAGCGTTTTTTTTCTCCTTCTTGCGTTTAAGCGGCCCGCAATGTGGGAAGGTCTTCTCTCGGAAGCCTCCGCACCGGTCTTGCGTTCAGGAGCACTCGAACTTACCTCCTGACGGTAGATTTGCGTATCAAAATCCCGCGTATCGGATTGGGTTTGTTTTTTTGTTTCGCTTGGTGCACTTTCATCTTGTTTTCGTGTCGGCCCGGGTGCCGTAAGAATTGTTGTTTCAGGCTGTGTGTCTGCCAGAAGTTGCCGCAGGTCGAAATCCCCGATTACGCCGGCAAGTCTCTCCAAGGTTTCAGAAAGTTCGTCGGGTGCCGGGAAGCGTTCCGAAGGCTCCTTACTGAGGAGCCGTTCTACAAGTGCTGCAAACTCAGGGTGGACCTCAGGCCGCCGGCTTCGTACGGGCTCAACGGGATCTGTAATGTGCTTCTGCATAATTGCAAGAGCCGAGTCCCCGGAAAAGGGTTCAACTCCTGTAAGAGCATGATAGAGGGTGGCACCCAGAGCGTATTGATCTGCTCGGTGATCGACGTTCTTGCTGCTTCGGGCTTGTTCAGGCGCCATATAAAACGGCGTGCCCATGATCTGGTCGCTGACCGTCATCGAAGGAACGGCCAGATCTTTGCCCAGGCCGAGATCAGCAAGTTTTGCGGTGCCGTTTTGATCTATCAGGATGTTGTCGGGTTTGAGGTCCCGGTGAACAAGTTTTTCCTTGTGAATCGCGCAAAGAGCACGCGCCACATGACGTGCGATTTTCAAGGCCGCCGCAGTGGGAAGCGCCCCCCGGGTTTTGAGAAGTTTTCCCAGGGAAGCACCTTCCACCAATTCGTAGACAATGTAATGATACGGGCCTTCCTGCCCTGCGTCGTAAACCCGAACGATATGTGGGTCGTTTATGCGGGCAGCGAGACGAGCCTCCCTGTGAAAGCGCTCCAGGCGTTCCTCACTTATTCCGAAGGCCACGAGGACTTTTACGGCGGCGCGGGCCTTTGTGAGCTCGTGCTCGGCCCGGTAGACGACTGACGACGCCCCACGGCCGATTGGATCAAGGAGGCGCCAGCTGCCGAGGCGGTCTGGATCAGCAAAGCTCTGCATGCTCTCCTTCTCCGGGCATGGGTCCCGGCCCCTCGGCTTGCTGCAGGAGCACTTCTCGTGATACTTTCTTCACCTGGTCATACATGATAGCCCCCGCCGGGAGGGCTTACCAGCACCGTCGTTGCGAAAAAGACTCACCTGCGATATCGTGCCTCCTTCTCGGGCAGGCGACAAGTGGAGGAGAGAAAACAGATGGCCGCAAAACCAG
>CAZGYL010000463.1:0-4761 GCA_964529985.1 uncultured Planctomycetia bacterium
AGTTCGAGCACGCCTCTGTGTTCGTGGACCTGGAGAAAAAGATCGCAAGAATCGACTGGAGAGAGACACCATGAAAGCGAAAGGGATCACTCTGCTGCTGGGTGCTGTATGGGCCGTGTGCGTCACAACGGCGTCAGCGCGTGCTGCCGAAGATCGCGCCGCGTGGATGGACGAGGCCAGGTTCGGCATGTTCATTCACTGGGGGCTTTATGCCGAACTCGGCCGGGGCGAGTGGGTGATGAACCGGGAGAAGATTCCGGTTGCTGATTACGAGAAGCTCGCAGCTAAGTTCAATCCGGTGAAGTTCGATGCAGACAGGTGGGTCCAGATTGCCAAACGTGCCGGGATGAAGTACATCGTCGTCACCAGCAAGCACCACGACGGCTTCGCGATGTTCGGCTCGAAGGTCACGCCCTACAACATCGTGGACGCAACGCCGTTCAAGCGCGATCCGCTGAAGGAACTGGCCGCCGCCTGTCAGAAGCAGGGCATTCGGCTGGGGTTCTACTACTCCCACGCCCAGGACTGGCACTATCCCGGGGGCGCCATCAACAGGGGCGCGTGGGATCCCGCGCAAAAGGGCGACTTCGACACCTATTTTCGCAAGAAGGCGTTGCCGCAGATCCGCGAGTTACTCACAGGGTACGGCCCGGTCGCTGAACTGTGGTGCGACACCCCGAAAAACATGACGCCGGAGAAAGCCCGAGAACTGATCAGACTCGTGCGTCGACTCCAGCCGTCCACGGCGGTCAACAGCCGGATCTTGTACAGCGGGCGGAAGATTCCGCGTCTCACCCCGGCGCAGTTGGACGAGCTGCGTGATATCGGCGTGGATTTCCTCTCCTACGGCGACCGGCAAATCCCGGCCAGGCCGTTTCCCGGCTGGCATTGGGAAACCTGCATGACCCTGAACCGCTCTTGGGGTTATCGGGCGGACGACCACGACTGGAAGAGCCCGGCCACCGTGATCCGCATGCTGGTCGAGGTGACGAGCAAGGGAGGCGCCTTCCTGCTCAACGTCGGGCCCACGGCCGAGGGCGTAATTCAGCCGGAAGCTGTAGCGATTCTGGCCAGGGTTGGCGACTGGCTGAAGGTCAACGGCGAGTCGATTTACGGCGCCGGACCCGTTTCGATCAAAGGCGCCGCTCCGGTGAAGAGAGCCCTACGGGGCCGGAGAGGCAGAAGCAGGGCCAAAAATGAGACCGAGGTTGGGCCCGACTGGCTGGCGACCGGACGGCCGGGCAAGCTCTACATTCATCTGTTCAAGTGGCCGTCCGGTTCGTTCACGCTGTCCGGCGTGGAAGGGCATGTGACGAAAGCTTATTTCCTGGCCGATCCGGCTAAGCAGCCACTGAAATTTACGCAAACCGGCGACACATTGACTGTGCGTTTGCCGTCCAAGCCCTTGGTTGCTGAAGACACGGTTCTGTGCCTGACCCTGAAATAGGAACGATACGCATTTGGAAGGAACGATTACGAAACGTACGCTTATAACCTTCACTACATTGCTGTTCGCTTCACTGGCCGCCTTGCCAGGCGCTGAAGCCGCATCCGCCAAACCCAACATCATCCTCGTCATGCCCGACGACCTCGGTTATGGCGACTATCGTTGTCTCGGCAATCCATCATACGAACGTCCTCGGTGGATGCTTTCAAAAAGGAGAGCCTGCTGTTCACGCACTTCCACCTCAGCCCCATCTGCGCTGCGACCGGGGCGGAGGCAACGGCCGGACCTTCTCCGGCTCTTGTGGTGACGCGCCCGGCAACAGCATCACAACCCTGCGCTCCGGGGCAACGGCAAATGGGAGAAGACCACCGGCTGCTGCACGGAGTTGTTCTTTGCCCAGGCGATCCGCTGGATAGAGGCCCAGCGGCAGGCGGGGGAGAAGGGGAAACCCTAACGTGCAGTAGTGTCGAACGTTACGTGACGTACCAAGCCTCGTTATTTCCTAAGGCCTCTATGCTGGTTCCCGGACGGCCGCCGGGTTCATCGAAGCATACATAGGATTCCGGGGCGGGCAAGCCCCCGCGCGCCCTTCCCCTCTTTCTCCTAAGGCATTTACAATACGAGAAGTGAAGACGGCTATGTTGCATGACTCTATGTGTGCGGAAAGGAGGAACCTGTTATGAGGTGCGAGCTGAAGAGGACGTTTCTGTATGTTGTCTGTGCTTGTGCGGTCTCGGGGCTGCTTGCTGCAGCTGGGCGGCAGCCGGCCAAAGTTGAGCTGAGACTGAAACCGGGAAAGGTTGTGACCTTTGCCGTGAAGAGGACTTCAAGCATAGAGGGAAGCTCTTCGCGCGGCGAGTTCAAGTCCAAAGGCACGAGTACAATCGAGTACCGCATAGCCCTTTCTGAGAAGAAGGAAAGCGGCGAGGTTGTTCTCAATGTCTCCTACGGGGCCGCGAAGGTGAATGTGAAGAGCTCGCGGGGTGAGTGGACCTTCGACTCTCAGAATCCGACAGGTGACGATCCTGCCACAACGTACGTGAAGGGTATTCTCGGTAAGACCTTTACCGTAACTGTTTCAGGAAATGCGATCAAGGAGATCAGAGGCTTCCCTGAACGCGAGGAGGGACGATTCAACGTGGGGCGTATGTTCTTCAGTGCCTTTGGCATGAGGCGGGATTTGAACCTGATTCTCTCAACGCCTGTTCTTGGAAAGGTCCTGAAGAAGGGAAGCATCTACGCGCCGCCACCGCGTGAAGCCGCCGCTCAAGGGATGCGCAGGTTCCGGGGGTTCGGGCTCCAGGTGGCCTACTGCTTCGAGGGCATCGAGCAGAAAGGCCGCGTTTCCGTCGCCACGTTTTCTTTGAAAGCGGCGCCTCCTCAGGAAGGAGCAAGGGAATCTTCGTTCAAGAGCGAAACCGACATAAAGGGAAGTGCGCTCATTGTACTTCGTGACGGCCTTCCCCGGCGCGTAAATCTACGGGTAAAGTCAAAAACAGAAGGCGAGCGCCAAGGGCAATCCTTCAAGTTCACGCGAACGTTGAATATCAGCGTGCGCCGCGTGAGGGCGACGCGGGCCGGCGGCCCCAAGGGCCGGAGGCGCGCAAAGAAAGCCGCCGAGAAGACCTAAGGGACGCGGCGATCTCCTGCAGCGGACCGAAGCGCTGCGGGTGAGACCTTTCGAAGGAAGGGGAGAGGTGGTTTTTTCAGGAGCGACCGGCGCCGCTTTTCACCATCCCCTCAACGATACCGCCGCTTTCCTCCGTCGCCTGGACCATGCGTCGATTCCCAGTATCGACGGCGATACGTTTACAGGCTTTTGCTCCTCAGTCCGACTCGAAAATAAGCGTTTGGGTCGGACTGATTTGAATCCCACCTTCCACCGACATGACTGCGCTTCTGCGCGTAAGCGGCGTGACTCTCCCCAAGTTGTTGATATTTCGCGACCAAGCCGGCAAGGAACGGTAGCGCTGGACCTGGTCGGCCGTAAGGATACGCTCCACTTCGGCGTTGTATTCGTCTTGCAATCTGTCCTGCTCTTCCTTGTAGCGCTTGCGCTCCTCCGCCTTGTTCCACTTTATGCTTTTTCTCAAGTCTTGCAGCGCTTCGTAGTAAGCCTTGCTGATTTCATAGTAGCGGTCTTTTTGGCCGTCGGTCATGTCAAGAAATTTCGCAAGCGAATTGACCTTCATGTTGAACCGGCCGTAAGGGCCTTTCCGCATCTCTTCGATCTCGCGGCGAAGTTCTTCCATTTGGCGGCGCTGTTCCTCCCGGCGGCGCTTTCGGTCCTGCTCGATGAGCGAAGCGATGTAGTTTTCGAAGGACTCCCTGTAGGGGAGGACAAAAGGTGGTATATCGCCTTCGGCGACCGAGCTTTGCGCCTCACCTGAAGCGGCCTGGTCCTTTTTCGCGCTGCTCCGGGGATCGACTTTGCTTGGGCGGGGCTCAGATCTGCTTTGAAGCCCGGCTTGCAGGGAGGCGACTGTGCCTGCAAGCTGCCTGATTTCTTCCTCGACCCGGGCGATTCTCTCGCTGAGGTTCTTTACCGTCTCTCTGAGCAGCGCTATTTCGGCGGAATCGCTCGGGGTACCCGGGCTTTCAGGATTCCGCGCCGCCGCCCAAAAGAAGATTCCCGCTGCAAGCAGAACCGCAAGGAGTAGCGCGAATGCGGTTTTTGACATTTCAGCTTCCTCCGAGAAGAGCTCCGGGTCGTTTTTGCAGGAAAGGTTTCAGGGTTCCGTTGCCTTCCACCGTCTACGTTTCATGCTACGAGGCCCGAGTGCCTCAGGCAAGCAGATTACATGCTGAGAGGAAAGCTCTCCGCGGACCTCGAAGGTAACGGAGAGTACAACACGCCGGATTCCCGAGCCTAAGAAACCGGTGCAGCGGCGTGGTACAATAAAGCGCGTCGCGCCCCGGTCGGGGCTTTTCACACCGAAGCACCGGCTGAAAGCAAATGGTTAAAGCACGCGCGGTTGCAGCGTTTCTCCTTGTCCTTCTAGGCGTTTATTCGGCCTATCGGGGCATTGCCTCGTTTACGCGGTCAGACCGAGAGCGAATCCAGCTTCTTTTCGACGAACTGACCGAAGCTTTTGCCTCGGGAAACAGGAGGGCGGTACTTTCTTACCTGAGCGACGATGTCCTTGTCGAATACCGGCGTGAAACTCTATCCCGTTCGGAAATCGGGCAGCAACTTGCTTTTCGATTCGTCAGGGGGGAGAGGATCGTGCTTGACGGCGGGATCACCGAGTTGAAAATCGACCGGGCCGAGAAGCGGGCGGAGGTTTTGTGGAGCGGCCGGGTGTGGCTGCGCG
>CAZGYL010000464.1:0-4751 GCA_964529985.1 uncultured Planctomycetia bacterium
CCACCATGGCTATGGTCTGGCCTGCAACGCAGCCCTTGGCTCCTCCGGTTGAGAAGCTTAAAGTACGGCGTTTTACAGGCTCGCCTCGGGCCGCAGCCTCGGCGATCAATCGATAGTACTGAGGAGCGCATGTAGGCCTGACGAGGATTTCCTCTTCATTGCGTTCCATCTCAAGGTGCCAATTGAGAAGCTCCTTATAAATCTCAGGGGGAATGAGTTCGGAAGTTATATCCTTGCCGCGGCCCGCCGGGACCACAATAAACATGTACCAGGCTTTCGCCCCCAATTCTTTGGCAAGCCGGTATGTCGCCTGCACATCACCGACATTGCGCATTGTAAAAGAACTGTTTATCAGGAACGGGATGCCATGGCGCTTCAGGCAGTGTATGCCCCGCAGCGCTCCCTCAAAGGCCCCGGGTTGTCTGCGGAAGTCATCGTGCACTTCGGCGGAGGCTCCGTCCAACGATAGGGATACGATCTTGATGCCCGCCTCAATCAACCGCTCGCACCAGCGGTCATCCAGCAAGGTCCCGTTTGTAGCAAGGCACATGCGGAAACCTTTTTCAGTGCCTGCTTTAAGGATTTGGGGCAGATCTTCGCGCAGAAGGGGCTCGCCGCCTGTCAGAACGACGACCGGCGAGGCGAACGAAGCAATATCTCCGAGGAAAGCGAGCGCGCGTTCGAGAGTGAAGGCGCCTTCCGGGGAGTTCTTTGAGGCTGCGGACCTGCAGTGTACGCAATTGAGGTTACAGCGCGGCGTGATCTCCCATGCGAGCCACCTGAGCTCGTCAGGAAAGGACGGCCGGTCAGTCGGGCCGCGCTTGGAGGACTGCGGTTGTTGTGTGCTTCTCACCGTTTCGCAGGTACGTTATGCGTACCCGATCGCCTACTTGGTGTTGCTCCAGAATAGTCACCAAATCGTCGTAACTTCGAACGGGCTTGCCGTCGACCTCCACGATGATATCGCCCAGGACCAGCCTTCCGTACCTGTCGTAGCGGCTGCCTCGCAGACCTGCTTCCGCAGCCGCGCTTCCCGGAGGCGCTTCCGCTATGATAACTCCTTCTATGCCCAATCTTTCGGCCACCTCGTCACGGAACGTACGGGCTCCCAAGCTGGGACGCATGTATTTACCGTAGCGGATCAAACTAGGAACCACTTTCTTGACGGTATCTACAGGCACCGCGAACCCGATCCCGGCGTATGCCCCGGAAGGGCTGTAGATTGCAGTATTCACTCCTATCAGTCTGCCACGCGAATCAAGAAGCGGCCCTCCTGAGTTCCCCGGGTTGATGGCTGCGTCGGTTTGAATTACGTCGTGGATCGTGCGTCCGTTCAGCGATTTGATTTCCCGGCCTAGGGCGCTGACGGTGCCCGTTGTGAGCGTCTGATCAAGGCCGAAGGGGTTACCGATGGCAAGGACCTTCTGCCCCGGCCTGAGGTCGCGGGAGATCCCGAGCTCGATCGGTCTGAGCTTGGAGGCCGGAGCATCGATTTTAAGAACCGCAAGGTCTTTTTCAGGGGCCAGGCCCACAACCTGAGCGTCGTATTGAGTCTGGTCGGCCAGCGTGACCGTAAAGGCGTTCCCTTCGTACAACACGTGAAAGTTCGTAACTATATAGCCCTTGCGGTCCCAGATAAAGCCGGAGCCGGTGCCGCGCGGCACTTCAAGCACGTCGAGGCTGAAAAAACTCCGAACGTAGGCCTTGTTTACAATGTAAACAACGGAAGGAGCGGCCTTCTCGAAGACCATGATGGAGTTTTTCTCATCCTCGGTCATCCAATCAGGGAGCGCCCGCGCAGTCGGAGGCAGCAGTATACCTCCTCCCGCCCCGTTGTTGCCGCATGAGAACGGCGAGACCAAGAAGGCCGTGAAAAGACACCCTGCCAGAAACGAGCCTGCGAGAAAGAGACCGAGGCGGGTCATAAATCACCTCCCTCAGCGAGAACCGAAGACCGGGGTGGGGCCGGCACTGAAGCGCTGCCTTGAGCTAAGTCTATGCAGCCAAAGAGATTTGTGCAAGCAGGCCGCGAGGTGCCTTCCTGGCCCAGTCGGGAGGGGGTATACTATATAAGTGGGCATGATTAGTAGAATCATGTTCAGCTTCGTGACCGAACACTGCGAGAAATGTATGTCGAACGGAAGGTTTTGGGCAGGCGCCTCTCAGACAAGAGTCGGGAGCGTTCAGGTGAACTCGGACTGCTCGGCTTGCAGCTGTCTCTTGAAATCCCCCCCTCCCGTCCCCCCCTTTCGGGGGAAGGGGGGGATGCGCCCGCTAATGCGGGCATCGAGGGGCGAAAGGGTGTCTACGAATTACGCACGGTCATATAGTGAATCCAGCCCCCTGAAGTCCAAAGCCCGCAGGCCCAATGCGGCGTTTACTGCCCGCTCAACTCTTTGCGCAGGTTTTCAATGCGCCCCTGCAGCTCGGTTGAGCGCGGGTGGTCGGGCACAAGCGAAACATACGCACGGTAATCCTCCAGGGCGGCTTGGGCAAGACCGCGCTCCTCGTAAAGAAGACCCCGGTAATAATAGGCGGGCGCGTATTTTGAATTCGCACGTATCGCTTCGCGGAAATACGTAAGTGCTTTTTCGGGATCTTCTTCGGCCCACCACCTGCCCAAAGCGCAAAGCGCTTCGGGCGAAGAAGACGCAAGCCGCTCAGCCGTCTCCAAAGCGGCGCGCGCACCGGGCCGATCCCGCCTTCCCAAAGCTGCAAGACCCAACCCGACCCACGCCCGAGCCGATTGAGGCTTGCGCGCGGTTAGGCGCCTGAACTGGTCATACGCAGCAGCGTATTCCTCCCGTTCAAGGAAGAGCTCTCCGCGGATCAGGTTCCCTTTGAAATCATTGCGGTCGGAGCTGAAAATTCGATTCAAAGCCGCCTCGGCCGCCTGAAGGCGCCCTTCCCTTACAAGCAGGTCAGCCCTGCCCACAAGCGCGGTCCGCAGTGTGGGATCAAGTCCGAGAGCTCGTTTGAAAAGCCTCTCGGCCCGCGCAAGTTCCCACTCCCCGAGGGCGAGCATACCAAGCTCCGCATAGAGATCCGCCTGCTGCGGAGCAAGGTGCCAAGCAATGCGCAAAAGCTTCTGAGCGCCCGCCTTATCGCCTTCACGCCGCGCGGCCCGGCCGATGACAACGGCGTACCGCCCTACAAGCTGCCGGCGCGAGAGAACCGAGTACCCGGGCAGAGAATCGTTCTTATCTGAAACAAGCGGGGCGACACGACCCGTCCGCACGCTCAACCTGTACAGACCGCCGGAGGGGCCGGACACGAGCTCATAGCCCGCATTGCCGAAAAACACGCGCACCGGAAAAGCTACACTGCTCAGTGCTGCATGAAGCACAAGCGCAAGAGCGACTTCCGGTCCTTCGCGTTCCTGAAGTACTTTGTGAAAAAAAAGCTTCTCTTCGGGCAAATCGGAAGCAGCAAGACGGAAGCCCTCCCGGCCGAAAACAACAGAGACAGCCTCAGCGAGGTAGCCCCTGGGATCGTGAATGTCGGTGCGGCGGGCCACCGAGGCACTCAAATCGGCCAAGTAGGAAAGAAGTTCGGCAGAAGCCTTGTCGGGACCTCCCAAGAGCAAGGCCGCCCGGTAGGGATCAAACCGATTCGAAGGCAGGGCCAACAAGTCCTTAAGCAAAGTACCGCCGTCCTGAGGCTGCTCCACGCGGGAAGCGCCCCCCCCGAACCCGACTTGAAGCAGGACCGATAGAAAAAGGATAGGAAAGACGACAGTCTGAAGACTCTTGCGCTTTAGGCTCATGGCTCGCGCGAACCAGACAGAGGACGCTCACCCCCGGCGAAACGCCGCAGCTCCGCAATAAACTCGACAAATTCACTTCCCTGCTGCTGCGCCCCGCCGTGTCGTCGCTGCCGCTCCCTCAGGCGTTCTATAAGCCGTTCCACATTCCCCTTCTCCTGATCTTCCACAGGGACCAAGAGGGCCATATCTCCTATCATTCTTCCCGCACAAGGTCCTTCACCGGCAGGCCGATCAAAAGCAGCCGCAACGTCCGTGCGCTCGAAGGCCCTGGCTATCTCCCGGAAATCCGCTTCCTGGGAACGCCGACACCGTAAAGCTCCTCCGGCAGCAGCCCCGGGCTCTTTTTCAAAGATCGAAGCCACCCGTACAAAAGCCCGTACCCGATCTAAAAGGTCCTTTCCGCCCTGCGGGGGTCCGGCTTGCGGGAAAGAAGACGGGTTCATTAGGCGCTCGAAAAGCAAATCCTGCAGACGCGCCGCGGTTTCCGGTGCAAACAACTGCAAATAGGGGACAACCCGCATTGCAATTTCGTAGAGCGCCGCAGCTTTTGCTTCTTGCGGGCGCCTGGCTGCAGCCGGTCCGTATACATCAACAAGGGGGCGGAGCACCGTCGTTGCAAGCACCGCACCGCTGTAGGTTATCCGCCTTGCCTCCAAGCACCTCTGTAGCGCCCACGTACCTGAGTGCAGCTTCGCCTGAAGCCAGCGTTCGGGCAGCGGCAGGGCCTTGTCGGAAGCTGCCGGCCGACACCCGTCTGCAACAAGACTTTCCACCAAGCGCACCAAGCGTCCGAGAAGATCCTCAGCCTCCTTAGGCGTAAGCTGGCCTCCTGCAGCAAGAGAGAGGCGCAACGCATCTGGAGGCGCTTGGAATTCGCTTGAATCCTCCGAGCCGCTCTCAACTCCCATACGCACTATGTGAGCCGGTAGGGAATCAGGGTCCAGCGCCTGACAGAGGCAAAGGGTGAGAAACGCGCTTTCAGCTT
>CAZGYL010000465.1:0-4743 GCA_964529985.1 uncultured Planctomycetia bacterium
GCGTCAAGCACAAAGTACTCGTTTCGATAGGAAAGTAAGCCTGACACGCGGACTCAAAGGCCGGCCGCCGTGTGTAACCAGGCAGAGCGGCGTACCTGGGGCGGACATTCACCCCGACTTCCGGCACGCGGCTTTGTGAGATTGACACCCGGCCCCAAGCGGCCTATCATTCCGGAGCTGCGCGACGTATCCGATACAATGACTTTTATGCGCCCGGATCCTCATACAGGATTCCGCACCGGAGGTTTTCGGTGCTGGTTGCTGCTTGTGCTTGTTGGGCTTTGCTCCTGCAGCAGGCAGGAGCCATCACCTGGAGGGGCGTTTTTTGTCGGCGTTTCCATACCGCCTTACGCTTATCTGGCGGAGAGGATAGCAGGTGAGAGGGCGGGTGTCCTCACCTTGCTTCCCGCCGGGTCTACACCCGAGACCTTCGACCCGCGTCCCAAGGAACTGGTTTTGTTGGTTCAGGCTCGGTTGTATTTCAAGACCGCATTCCCCTGGGAAGAGCGGCTTGTAAGGAAACTTTCCGCCCAGGCGAAGCACCTTCAGGTTGTGGACTTGTGCGAAGGTATCAAATTGCGGCCGCTGGAGGGATTCACTCATTCAGAGGCTCCGAGCGGTGCAAATCCCGACCCTCATGTCTGGCTTGATCCGGTTGTGGTGATCAAGCAATGTCACGCGATAGCCGAAAGCCTGTGTAAGGTCGATCCGAAAGGCGCCGCGTTTTACAGGAAACGAGCTTCAGAGCTTGCAGGTGAGCTGAGCAAACTCCACGAAGCTCTGAAGCGCTACCTGCAGCCTTTTGCAGGGAAGACTGTTTATGTGGTACACCCGGCTTTGGGATACTTTACCGAGCGCTACGGCATGAAACAGAAGGCGGTCGAGCAAGCGGGCAAGGAGCCTACGGCCGGCCAAATCGCCGAACTTATCGAATCTCTGCGCAAGCAATCGATTGCAGCGATTATAAGTCAAAAGCAGTTTCCACTTGCAGCCGCCCGGCGGCTGGCTGAAAGCCTCCGGGTAAGGCTCATTCAAGTTGACCCTTTGGAGAAAGACTACCGGCATTGCTTATGGGCCGTAGCTCGGGCGGTGGCCGAAGCATTAGGGACGGTCGGGAAGCCGCGGGAACGCGAGCCGTGATAAGAAAAGAGCATACGGGGCATTGGAGGAAAGGCAATGCCTGAGATCGAAGCTCCCGCCATCAAGTTCGAAGGCGTTTGTTTCTCTTACGGTGGCCCGCCTGTTTTGCGCGACGTGACCTTTGCAGTGGAGCAAGGGCGGTTTGTCGCTGTAGTAGGACCGAATGGGGGAGGGAAAACCACGCTGCTTAGATTGATCATAGGTGTACTGTCTCCGCAGAAAGGCCGGGTGGAGGTACTGGGCCGAGCCCCGCGGACTGCACGGTCAAAGATAGGATACGTACCCCAGAACTTTCCTTTTGATCCTGACTTCCCTGTTTCGGTGCGCGACGTGGTGCTTCTGGGGCGCCTGCAAGGGAGGCGCTTTTTCAGGCGTCCTACCGCCGAAGACGAGCGGCTTGTGGAGGAGAAGCTCCGTGAAGTAGGGCTTGAGGGCTTCGAAAAAAGGCCGTTCCGGGATCTGTCGGGCGGGGAGCGGCAAAGGGTTTTGATCGCAAGGGCGCTTGCGGTGGAGCCTGAGCTCCTGCTTATGGACGAACCTCTTGCACATGTCGACCCCGCGGTGGTCGACTCAATGTATCGACTTTTTCAGCGTGTGGGTCAGGGGCGGACGGTGGTCTTGGTTTCTCATGACGTGGGATTTGTCTCGCAGCTCGTTGAGAGCGTGATTTGTGTGAACCGTACGGTGGCCGTGCACCCGACAACGACTATTCCGCCTAATGTGTTCTCCGAGCTCTACGGTACGCCTGTCCACTTGGTCCGCCATGACATGGAAGAAGGGGGCGGGAGGGAAGCATGCCCTCGTTCTTAAAGGCCGTCGTCTCATTCCCCTTTCTTTATCACGCTCTTCTCGGGGCGGTTTTGGGCTCGGTTGCCGCAGGGATCGCCGGTGCGTATGTGGTGAGCCGGCGGATGTCCTACATAGCCGCAGGAATCGCTCACTTCGTTTTAGGAGGAATCGGGCTGGCCAGGTACCTTGCGGTCGTCCATGGTTTCAGCTGGCTGAGGCCTTTCCACGGAGCCGTAGCGGCTGCGATTTTAGGCTCAACGGTTATTGCATTGGTGGAAAGGGTCGCGCGGGAACGCCGGGACACTGCGATCGGAGCGGTGTGGGCCGTAGGTATGGCGGTGGGAGTTGTGGCGATAAGCGCCACACCCGGGTACAACGAGGAGCTGGTCGGTTACCTTTTCGGAAACATCCTTTTTATAACGCCTTCGGACCTTTATTTCCTTGCAGTCTTGGATGTTTGTCTGCTCGGTGCGGTTGTCTTCTTGTACAGGCATTTGCTTGCTCTTTGTTTTGACAGCGAGTGGGCGGAGCTCCGCGGTGTTCCTGTGACCGTTCTTTCCATCATTTTTCTTTGGCTTATCTCTCTTACGGTTGTTGCACTTCTCTCCATGGTGGGCGTTGTTATGGTAATCGCGCTGTTGACTTTGCCTGCAGCTGTTGCAGGGAAAGTGACACGCAGTTGGGGCGGCATGATGGCCGTCTCAGGCGCAACCGCATGTCTTGTAACGGTTGCAGGGTTGTGGATTGGCTACGACCTGAACTGGCCTACGGGCGCTGCAACGGTGATCCTTGCCGGCATTCTTTATGGCGTTTGCCTCATTGTTTTTCGGGCGAAGTAGGCGCAGATTTCACAGTTCCCGCGATCTCAGGGCTTGTTTCTGGCCTTCTTCTGCGGCCGGGGACCACCGGACTTTGAAAGTTTCTGTATATCGAGAAGCTCTATATCGCAGACAAGGGTTGCACCCGGAGGAATAAGGCTCCCGCGGCCCCAATCCCCATAGGCCAGGTCGGGAGGAATGAAAAACCTCCAGCGGCTTCCTTTGGGCATGAGTTGAATACCCTCGCGCCAGCCCCGGATCCCGTTGCGGAGCTTGAAGACCAGAGGTTTGCCGCGCTTTTCCGAGCTGTCAACGATGGTGCCGTCGATGAGTCTTGTCTCAAAGGATATGGTGACGCGGTCCTGAAGAGAAGGCCGGGGCCCGGTGCCTTGACGCAGAATCAGATATTGCAGTCCGCTGGGCGTAACAACGACGCCGGGCTTCTTTCGGTTCTCAGCAAGGAATGCGGCTCCGAGCTTGCGGTTTTTCTCAGCCAGTGCGCGGCGTTTTGCTTCCCGGGCCTTACGCTGCGCTTCCCATTTCTTGCGGAGCTCGCGAAGGCGCTCTCTTTTGACCGCCAGCATTTCTTCTTCGGTCATCAGAGGCTGAACGCCGTCAAGTACATCGCAGAGGCTCCTGAAAAAAACTTGCCTGTCTACTTTGAACTGCAGATTCTTCTGGAGATCGGCAACGTAACGCCCCATATCCTGCCCCAATATGTAGCTGTATTTCTTAGCAGGGGTGTCCAACTCAATCCTGCTTCGCGGCTCGGCAGGCTCACTGGAGCTTGAATCCCTCAGGGGCGGTGAGCACGCGGAGAGGAGAAAAACAAATCCCGGCAGCGCTCCGAAAGCAAGCCGTTTTGTAGTCCGGTAACAAGCCTTCATTGTCGCCTCCCGTCTATAGCGCACTTAAGATATCCAGCTTAACATATCCACCGAAACCTATGTACAGCGTCGAGAGCAGCGGGCGGGCGAAGCAAGAAGCGGTTCCGGTCGGCCGATATTGTGCATGGTAGCGGTGCCCGCCGGACCGTAGGGGCCGCGCCCGGGTGACTATGGTGAAGAACGCAAGACCACAGAAGCTCGGCGTCTTCTTAGGGGTTTATACGCCCACCGTTCTAACCATCCTGGGTGTTATCCTCTACCTGCGCTTGGGCTGGGTGTTGGGCCACCTTGGTCTGGCGGGAACGATACTTGTGGTTCTGCTCGCCGAGGCGGTTACGATCATCACGGCTCTGTCGTTTTCGGCCATTGCTTCAAACATCCGAGTGGGCGCCGGAGGTGCTTATTACATCGTGTCACGGAGTCTGGGGCTCGAAATAGGCGGTGCGGTAGGCGTTCCCCTTTTCCTCTCCCAGGTCTGCTCTGTAACTCTCTATGCATTCGGCTTGGCTGAGTCGTTTAGAATCGCCTGGCCGAGTATACCGCTTGTACCTGCCGCCGCGTTGATAGTGATTGCGGTTGCGGTCTTGGCGCACTTGGGCGCTTCGGTCGCCCTTAAAAGTCAAATCCCGGTGATGGTTTTGATAGGGCTTTCGCTTTTGGGCTTGCTTGTGGGAGCTTTGCTTCGACTGCCCGAGCGGGGCCTGCCCATATACCCTCCCTCCGGCGAGGTGCCGCTTTGGGAAGGCTTCGCTGTTTTCTTCCCGGCTGTAACCGGCGTGATGGCCGGTTTGGGCCTTTCAGGAGATTTGCGAAACCCTCAGCGGGCGATTCCTCTGGGTTCGCTTCTTGCGGTTGGAACCGGGCTTGTGGTTTATCTGGTTGCTCCCGTGCTCTTGAGCATTGGAGCTACAGCCCAGCAGCTCAGAGAGGATCCGTTGGTCTGGACGCGTATAGTTCCATTGGGTGCGGTGCTCGTCTTTCCAGGGCTTTGGGGGGCGGTCTTCTCCTCTGCTGTGGGCTCAATGCTCGGTGCGCCGCGCACGCTTCAGGCTCTTGCCCACGATGGATTGGCGCCCGGGTGTTTTGCGGGAGGAAAAACAGGCTACGCC
>CAZGYL010000466.1:0-4730 GCA_964529985.1 uncultured Planctomycetia bacterium
AGAAGGAAAGAACCCCAAATCAAGCCTCCCCGCTACAGGCCCGCCCTTTCTGATCTTTCCGTGCGCAAGGTGACGGTGCCCGAGGCGCCGGGGGAGCTCTTTCGGGTCCGCGGCATAGCCGGTCCCAGGGAGTTTGTCCTGGATGACGGCAGGCGGGTCGGTTTGCGGGGAATCCAGGTTGCAGGCCGCAAGAGGCCTGAAGCAAGGCGCTATCTTGAGAAATACCTCTTGGGCAAGCGGGTTTACCTTAAAGGTGAAGCGAAACGTAACGGAACCCGCCTTGAGGCGTATGTATACCTTTCCAATCGCCTTTTTGTAAACCGCAAAATGATCGAAATGGGGCTTGCCGATCCCGCAACCGGGGATCACCCGCTCAAGGAGCGCTTCTTTAAGGCCCAACAAAAGGCTCTTGAGGGCGGATCTGTACCTTGACACTTTTTTGCAACAAGTCGTAGTATCCCAGGGAGGCGAAAGAGGTGTTGCTTCTTAGGCTCCCGGAAAAGGTAGGCGTGTTTCTGCGGGAGGAATTACATGGAGCCTACGGCTACAAGAACAGTCCCCTTTGTTGACCTGAAGCGCCAGTATGAACCTTTGAAGCCTGAGATTTTCAAGGCTCTGGAGCGGGTTTTTGACTCCTGCCGCTTTATAGGCGGGGAAGAAGTGAAGCGCTTTGAAGAAGAGTTTGCCGCATGGACCGGCGTGCGTGAGGTTGTAGGCTGCGGTTGTGCGACCGATGGGCTTTTTGCCGTAATGAAGGTGCTGGGACTTGGGCCGGGCGACGAGGTGCTGACCACCGCGCATACAGCCACCGCGACGGCTGAAGCGGTTACCCTGACCGGTGCGAGGGTTGTTTTCTGCGATACTGTTTCCGGTACCTTCAACATGGATCCCGAAGACGCCGAGCGGAGGATCACCGACCGGACAAAAGCATTAATTGTAGTGCACCTCTACGGCCAACCGGCCGATATGGACAGGTTCTGTGACATAGCGCGCCGCTTCGGGCTTTTTTTGATCGAGGACTGCAGTCAGGCTCACGGAGCGCGGTATCGGGGCCGGCGCGTGGGAACTTTCGGAGATGCCGCTGTTTTCAGCTTTTTCCCTTCAAAGCCGGTAGGCGGATTCGGTGACGGCGGGGCTGTTGCTGCAAAGGATCCGGACCTGCTGGTGCGGATCCGCATGTTCTGCAATCACGGCAGACTGAGTAAATTCGATCACCGTTTTGAGGGCATGAACAGCCGCCTTGACGCGATCCAAGCCGCGGTTCTGAGGGTTTTGTTGCCTCACGTGGACCAGTGGAACGCTCAAAGGCGCTCCCTTGCAGCGCTTTACACGGAGGAACTCAGCGGTATCGACGGGCTTGAACTGCCTGAGGTTTTGGACGAAGTCGAGCCGGTGTGGCATGTTTACGCTGTACGAGTACCCGATCGCGATCGCTTGCGGCGGTATCTGCAGGAACGCGGTGTGGGCACGGGAATCCACTACCCCCTGAGTTTGAATCTCCTTCCTGCTTACGGTTACCTCGGACAGGGTCGGGGCAGTTTTCAGCGTGCGGAATATAATTGCGAGCACACCCTTTCGCTTCCCCTTTTCCCGGCAATGACCGAGGAAGAGCTGCGCTACGTCTGTAAGGCGGTCCGAGACTTCTTTGAGACCGAATCTTGCTGAGATCGGGCCATGGTTCAAGCTGAGCCGGAACTCTCTGTTGTTATCCCGGTGTACAACGAAGAAGAGAACCTGCCCGGGTTGCTTGAGGAATTGGACCGGGTGTTGGCCGACCTGGGTAAGACTCACGAGATCATATGTGTCGATGACGGTAGTACGGACGGAAGCCGAGACGTGCTGAGCCGGCTTGCCGGGCGCTATTCGGCTTTGAGGTGTTTGCAGCACCAGGGTAACTACGGTGAAAGCGCGGCCCAAGCGACCGGTTTCCGTGCTGCAAGAGGAAGTATCGTTGTTACGATGGATGCGGACGGGCAGAACGATCCGGCGGATCTGCCGCGTCTCATAGAGGCTCTCAAAGCCGATACAGCGTGTGTATGCGGAGTAAGAAGAGTGCGGGAGGACAGTTTTGTGAAAAGGATTTCTTCCAAGATCGCAAACGCCTTCCGCAACTTCGTAACAGGGGATCGGATAACCGATGCAGGCTGCACTTACCGCGCGATTCGTAAAGAGGCTCTTGTTGAGGTTGTCGTCTTCAACGGTATGCACCGTTTTCTTCCTACCATTCTTCGCGCGCAGGGCTTCAAAGTCGTAGAACTGCCGGTGAACCACCGCCCGAGGCGCTTCGGCTGTTCCAAATACGGAATAGGAAATCGATTATGGCGCGGAATCCTTGATTGCCTCGCGGTGCGCTGGTATCGCAGGAGAGCCGTTCCCGCCGAAAGGACCGCCAAATGAAGTGCGAAGCAGGCAGTGCTCCCATTGTAACCGAAGATGCGCGGCAGGGTCTTCACCGCTCATCTTCGAAGCTAATATTGCTTGCTTTGGGGATCGGCTTGTGCCTTATAGTCGTTTATGCAACACCTCTCAAGTCGTACCTGCATGACGTCGATCGAATACGCTCTCACCTCAACGAAGCGGGTGTTTACGCGCCTTTGCTCTTTTGCTTCGGCACGGCCGGCCTTGTGGCGATCGGGTTTCCCAGGCTTGCTTTTTCCTTTCTGGGAGGGCTGCTATTTGGTTTTGCAGAAGGCTTTGCGCTTTCTCTTGCAGGGACACTGTTGGGTGCCTATGCGACTTTTCTTGCCGGCCGTTTCGGCATGGGGCGTTGGGTGGAGGACATAAGCAAGGAGCGCTCTTCGGTCAAAGTGTTGCTCCGCGAGCCTACCCTCGGTGGTGTCTTCTTGCTGAGACTGCTCCCTGTGCATGGGTTCTGGGTGAGTTTGGTTCTGGGGGCGACACCGGTCGGACACGGTGCATATCTGATCGGGTCTTTTTTGGGTTTTCTTCCTGAGGCGGCTGCAACGGCCCTCATCGGAAGCGGTGTGGGCTCTGCGGATCAGGTGGCGGCTTTCTTCAAGATCCTTTCCGCAGCTGCGGTCGGGCTTTTGGGCGTTGGGTTGTTGTGGCGGCTTGCCGAGGCTTTTGGAAAGCGGGCGAAACTTACAGGAGAAGAGCAAGAATGCCGGCTGGAGCGGTAAATTTTGTTGTTGTAGGGTGTGGAAAGGTCGGTTGGAAACACCTGCAGGCTATAGCCGACCTGGGCGGGCCTGCACGATTATGCGGTGTATGCGATACGCATGCTGAGCGCAAAGTCCGCGCTGCAGAAACCTTCGGAGTGCGTGCCTTTTCAACTGTAAGTGAGCTTGTTGAAAACTGCCTTCGGCCTGATGTTACGGTCGTAGCGGTACCCACCGGCCACCATGCGGAGGTAGTGCAGGCGGTTGCTCCTTTCAGTTCGGTGATTCTTGTTGAAAAGCCCATGGCGCTCCGGCTCCAGGATTGTGACGCGATGATGAGAGCCGCGCGCTCCGCCGGTGCGCAGCTCTTTGTAGCGTATCAGAACAGGTACAACCCTCCGGTGCAGGCCGCCTGGCGTGCGGTAAAGGCAGGGAGCTTGGGTAAGCCGGTTCTTGCAACAGCGCGCGTGCGGTGGTGCAGGCGGCCTGAGTACTACGAAACGGAAGCATGGCGCGGAACCTGGGAGCTTGACGGAGGAGTGGTCGCGCAGCAGGGAAGTCACCACCTGGATCTGCTCTTTCACCTTTTCGGCCCTGTGGCCGAGGTGCAGTGCCGGGCGGCGACCCGCCTGCTGCCTATAGAAGTTGAGGATACCGCAGTTGCGGTGCTTCGCTTTGCAAGCGGAGCTCTCGGGGTTTTTGAGGCCACCGTAGCGGCACGGCCTTCGGATTTGGAAGGATCGATCAGCCTCTTGGGTTCGCGGGGCACTGTTATCATCGGGGGATTTCATGCAAATGAGCTGCGCACGTGGGCTTTTGAGGATAAGGAATCGGAGCCCCCTGCGGCGCCTGAGGACGACGGAGAAAAGACTTCACACTCAAACAGGGCTTTACTTCTTGAGGATGTGGTGCGTACGGTTGTGGACGGCGCCGTTTCAGCATTTCTCTGCAGCGCCGAGCAGGGTCGCGCGAACGTGGCCTTGATAAGAGCTTTTTACGAGTCGGCGGCTCAAGGCGGTGTTTCGGTTCAGCCCGGAGTACTCACTGCTCACAGCCGGCTCGGCGAGCGTGTCGTCTGAGGGCGGTTTCGCCTGCGGACCCGGGGCTTCCCCGGCTGGTTTGCCCCTGGTAAAATGCCCCCTTCGGGTTGCTTGAGGTTCCTGGATCGGTGGTAGGAGCAGGGGATCCGCCGCCGGTTCTCGGGTGCGAATCCCCTTATTCTGAAAGGAGTGCCTATGGAGAGCAAAGAAGTAGCCGAAGGTGTTGGATTCCTTAAAAAACTGTTTGATTTTTCTTTCACGCGGTTTGTAACCCTCAGTATCGTCAAGCTGATTTTCGCAATCGCCATTGTGCTTTGCGGCCTGAGCACCCTCGGCATGATCGCGGGAGCTTTCCAGTCAAGTGCGGCGGCCGGCGTGCTGATGATTCTCCTGGCCCCGATAGTTTTCCTGGTCGAAGTCATAATGGCCCGCGTTTGGCTTGAAATCGTGATAGTGGTTTTCAGGATCGCGGAAGATACGCACAAAATCGCTCAAAAGCACGCCGAAGAATCTTCATAGTGCCTCGTCCAATAACTACCGTCCGGTTTTGGCTTTTCGCCAAAACCGGACT
>CAZGYL010000467.1:0-4726 GCA_964529985.1 uncultured Planctomycetia bacterium
GGTCTTGATCCGAGCGATATCGAGATCCGCACGAAGGAGTTTTCAGGAAACCCGATCACCAAAATAGGCCGTGACCGCGACGTGACCTTTTACGTGGCCAACCGGCGGACGGGTGCGGATCTTGGTGACGTGGACCATGCGGTAAGCCGCAGTCTCTACGAGCAGGAGTTCTACAAGACGGTGAATCGTGTGGAGGATGTACCGCGGGTGAACGGAAGGCCTGATCATGCCTCGGTGAGCCGCACGGCGGAAATGTACGACCAGGCGGTCACGACCGGTCTTCACCCGGAAGCGTACGCCGTGGGCGAGGCTGATTTCGCTCGGTTCATCAAGGGGGAGCAGGCAAGCGATCACATTGAGGCGATCAGGGACACTTTCGCGCACAAAGGAAAGGAGTGGTTTCACCGGGCGGCTCAAGCGGGCGATCCGGCCCAAGCGGCGCGCGATATCGCAGAAGGCATGAGGCAGACAACCAAGCAGTACGACCGCCTGATAGGTCCGCGCCTTCGCACTTACGGACTCAAGCCTGAGGCCGTGGTGCCGGAACGTATTCAGGCGGGAATGGAGATATTCCGCAGGACCGTGGCGGGCGACATTCCTCCCGCCCAAGCGGAGACCATGCTTTCGGCGATCGGGCTTACGAAAGAGAAGCTCGTCGATGACGTGGCCCACTTTTTCGAAGCGGTGGAGAAGGGACCCGGGAGGGTTTACAGGGCCGCCAATGCCGACCGCCTGGCGGGCGAACTTGCACAAATGCCGGGCAAGGGGTCGACGGCCTGGGTTGAGCGCGCGCTTGAGCGGGTGAACGATGCATGGAAGCAAGGGCGGATTTCCGCCGAAGCGTTCAAGCGTTTCCGTTCCGAGGCGCTCCAGGGCAGAATCGCCCGGACGGTCAAAGCGGGAACGCCCCAGGCGTGGCAGGCTTTTTCCGCATGGACTGAGAATGCCTGGAGGAGGCGCCTCATAAGCATCACTGAGAAGGCTGCGCTTCAGGAGAAGGTGCCCCCGGAGTACCGGCGGCGGTGAGCCCCTCCTGGGTTCTTGCAAAAGACGCGGCCCGCAAACCGCATACCGCCTCGAAGCGGCGTTCTTGGATTAAAGGTCCATTGCCGTCAATCGATAAATCCCAAATACTTTAAGAACAAGGCGGATACACCGTGCAATCAAGGGAGTCCGCGGTGGGATCTGTACCGCATCTTTCGAACGGCTCGGGCAAAGGCCCCCACTGTGCGAAAAGATGGCCGAGCAGTGCGACCGCATCCGCTATATCCACTTTGCCGTCGTCGTTGGCGTCTGCAGAATCCAAACACCCGAAAACTTTTTTCTTACAAGGATCGCCGCCCGACCCGAAAAGGTAGCTCAATACGCAGACCGCATCCGAGATGTCCACGGTCGAGTCCGCGTTTGCATCCCCACGGCGGTATCGAACGCCCACCGGACCCGTCCGCCGGACAAGATACAAGGCGGCTTCCGCTCCCAAGGTAGCGGGACGGGAGAAAAACTCCACTCCCCCTTCCAGCTCCACCCCCGTCCTTTTCTCCTGGCTTCCGTCTACAGGATCAAACCACAGAAGATCATATACGCCGGCGGGCAAGTCGCGCACGCCGAGCGGGCCCGGGCCGTTGGCGTAAAGTATGTAGCACGATCCCGGGCGGGCAAGCACGTAATCTGTAGCTCCTTCTGCAAGCTCATCATGAGGCGCGGTTTCGTTGAACCTCGTTTGCTCAAAGAAACGCACCAGGTGACCGCACGACTCAAGATCCGCCTTCGAGGTGCTCGCAATATCCATGCCCAGCACCATTACGTAAGCCCCACCCATCGCGCAGGCCCAGTTCTTCCTGCGCATTACAGCCCCGGTTCCGTGGTTCGCGGCCTCGGACATGTTCAGGTTGTAGCGGCCCGCAGCATACTTCCAGGCGGCAAGCATTCCCCTATGAAGAGCTTCCGCCGTAGGTTGGTTGTACTGGATCGCGAATTGGTCGATGTTCGGGTCGTCGGCGAAATCAAATCTCACGCCGCTTTGCTGGTGAACGGCGATTACATGGTCATAGTCATCGGCGGCCCGGATCTCAGCAGCTATGTTCGAGACGCGTTTGACACTGTAGCGCTCATTGTATTCCTCGGCGATACACCAGATGAGCAACCGGTGGTGCTCGAAACGGTTGACAATGCCGTGGATAAAGGCACGTTCCTGCGGCCCGACTACATCGCCTGTATTCCATATACGGGCGCTGTCGTCATAGAAAAAGAAATATATGACAATGCCCTCGGCCTCCATCGCGTTGAACCACGTCTCCCACTGCCTCAGAATGTCTTCGTCAAGTCCTTTGGCCGGATCGCTGTCCACAAAAGGATTGTGCGTTCTGTCGCCGTCACCTCCGTGGGACCGGACAGCCTGCAGATAGATGCAGTTGGCGCCCGTACCCGCCATTTTGCGGATCAATGCCATTTGATCGCCGTTGCGGGTTCCGTCGGGATTCCGCACGCCCCGATAAAGGAAGCCTTCAGGATCACCCGGACCGCACATGAAAAAAGGGCCTCTCTTGTAGCGAATCAGCCACTGGGGATGCTCTGGATCAACCACGATCTGGCCCTCAAGAGGCTCATCCCTTGTTGCAGCCCCGCCCGCGCTTACAACGAGGAAAAGTCCGATCAACAAAGCCGCCTGAGCGGAGTTCTTTCTGATTCGCATATTCATATTCTGGCCGGTGCCCGAATTCCCATCAACCGCACAAGCATCAAATCACCCGCGGTTCCTCTCTGGTACGGCAGGGGGCGACTTTCAAGAACCGTGCGGGTTCTCCGGAAGGGGGGCTTGAGCAGGGCCGGAAAGCGCATTGAATAGGGCCGGGGCTTCAAACATCCCTTCCCCGCGGAACGTTCGCGCAAGCGGGCTTGCGCCACATCTTTCCCGCCTGAGTGGGACACCTTTCAATTCTTTTTTCCCTGAGATTGCTCTTTTGAAGGCTGAAGCATAGATCCAAGGGATTCGATCAGTTTCTCATCCACCGGTATCCCAAGGTCTCTGGCCTTTTTCATATCCGAAAGAGCCCCGGCCTTGTCCCCTTCAAGAATCCGCAACTTCGCGCGGTAAAGATACGCCCTGCCGAAGCCGGCATCAAGCTCAATTGCTTTTGTCAGATCCTCTATCGCCCGGGATCGGTCCGCAAGCTTTTCGTACACAAGACCGCGGGTAAAGAAGCTTTTGGGATTCGGTCGAATCTCAATAGCACGGTCGAAATCCTTCAGGGCGGCCCTGGAGTCCCCAAGTCGAAAGTAAACAGTGGCTCGGTTGTGGTAGGCTTCCGCAAGGTTCTTATCCAGGCGGATGGCTTCTGTAAAGTCGGCAACAGCCGGTCCAAGTTGCCCTTGGTCGGTATGCAAAAGGCCGCGAACGTAGTATGCGGCTCCACACTCAGAGTCATGCCTGAGGGCGACATCCACATCGGCAAAAGCGTTCTCAATCCGGCCGATTTTCCGATACTCCACGGCGCGAAGAGTATATACCTCGGCCGAAGGGAACTTCTTGAGAAGCCGAGAAAAGTCTTTGATCGCCTCCTCGGACCGGCCCAGCCGGCTGTAAAGAAGAGCTCGACTTTGCAGCGCCGGCCTGTAGTTCCCGTCGACTTCCAGGGCCCTGTTAAAGCTCGCAAGGGCCTCCTGGAAACGTCCGAGCTGAATTAGAGAAACCCCGTAGTCGGTGTGGTAACGTGGATCCGCGGGATTCTCTTCGATCGCCTTTTGGTATTCCGAGATTGCCTCTTCGTGTCGTCCATTCTTGTCCAAGCGCGAAGCCTTAAGGTAGTGACCAGCCCCAGGCCCGGCAAGGCCGAGAGATCGAATTCTTTCCCCGATCGGATACATGAGGAGGACCACCTTGCTCACACCAAGCCCCGAGCGCTCCTCGATGTCCGCTGCTACCTTCAGGAACTCTTCCCCTTCCCTGAGCCGCTCATACGCTTCATCCCGGTAGGCTCCGAAGGTGGAGGAGTCTTCCTCCGCAATTATCGGATCATAGGTCTTGAAATAGCCGATCAGAGACAACCAAGCTCCATGGCGATCAAGCTGATCGTTCCCGTAGTCAAAGGCAAATTCGCTCAGTATTCCCACCATCGTTGGCACCAGAGCCGCCATGTTGGCAACGGTCACCACAAGACCGTAGGTAACCAACTCGAAATCGCCCATTCCGTGATAGATCGCCGCTTTCAGACCCGGATAGAATCCGACAATCAGCTTCCGCTGCCTGTAGAAACGAAGATTTCTCAACCTAACCCGGCTCTTTGCATTTTGAGCGTAGAAATCCTCTGGCGAGGGATCAACGGGAATGGCGATGCAACCGCTCACAAGCAAGAGAATGGAACAAACTACAACCTTAAGCACACCCATGAGAACCTCCGGTTTCCTAAGCCTCAGCCACTCCACAGCGGTCAATATTAAAAACGCCACAAAAAATTGTCAAGCTCCCGAAGCTCCCGCTCCTCCGGCCCGGTCTCTGTATGCCCGGTTTCTGTATGTGTTTAAGGGACGAAAAATGCACAACTTAGGGCGGGATCCGAACGGCCCGTACACCCGGTCGACGGTTAAACTCATGTAGAGGGGAGATTTTGAACTTCACTCAAGCATGGTATCTATTCCGGAGTCTATTGCCTTGCTTTTTTGACCGGGCGGTTTCCCGCAAGGCAGCCCTCCCGGGGTCGGATCAACGTCGACCTTGGGAAAAGGCGGT
>CAZGYL010000468.1:0-4721 GCA_964529985.1 uncultured Planctomycetia bacterium
TCGCGAAGGCCTCCAAATGCTCAATGCCCCGGCAATCGTAGCCCGGGGAGCAAACACCCGGCAAGGGGGAGCAAGCTCGGGATCAGCGCGTTGATTGACGCTTATCCTTCTGTGGGGTACTCTTGCGGCGGCTTGGAGTTTAGGTGAGGCGTTGTTAAGTCCGCTCACTCAATAAGGCGCTAGGCCGGAGGATGGTCACCATGTACATGCAAAACATCAACCGACCATGCGGGACCGGTCACAGCGCTCCGGCAGGCCGGAAATGCAATTGAGGCCGGCGGGGGAAGTATGAACGCCGGCTCCGCCTCTGATCCCTGCAGCCAGTGTACGGCTCCGCTTAAAGTGGCTCCCCTCCCGGTCTCTGTCACATGTGTGCTTACCGAAAGGTGCAATCAGAGGTGCGGAGTTTGCGGCTATCCGTTGCGCTCCGAAGCGCCCCGCGACCTTCCGGTTTCTGTGCTTCAAGGCGTGCTGGAGGAACTTTCCGTTTCCCCGAACACCACGGTCGTTTTAACAGGCGGCGAGCCGACGCTTCACCCTGAGTTTGAACGCATCCTGGAACTCCTGCTTTCCTTTCCGGGAACCGTATGTCTCCTTACGAACGGCAGGCCGGTGCCCGGTTCGGTTGCAACGCGCTTTTACAGCGCTCCCGGACCGCGCATGGTGGTTGTTTCTTTATACGGGCGCGCTCGGATCCACGAAGCTGTAACAGCTGTCACGGGAAGCTTTGAAGCAGCTCGCGAAGGATTCCGCAGGTGGCGTCTTGCAGCAGAGAGTTGCTCGAGGAGGGCCCCTGAGTTTCCGGCTATCGGTATGACTCTTTGCAGCGTGAATATAAACGAGGTCCCGGCTGTTTTGGAGATCGCGCAAGCGTGGGGAGCTCCGACGGTAACCATAGAGCCGGCCTACAAACCGCGTTTTGCTGCATGGGATCTCACTCGCGCGACCCGACTTTCAGTGCTCGAACAGGATGCGGTATGGGCTACATGGGCTGCACAGCTCGGCGTGAAGCTTATAGATTTGACTCCTCTCCTTCTCGTTCAGCCGCGCTGCTGTATCGTCCCAATGCGTTCTGTATACATCGGTGCGGCAGGAAGCGTTTTCCCATGTATTCCGGCTAAGGGAGGATTCAAGGACGAGGATGCCGGCGCTGTTGGGAATTTGACCTCTCAGGGCCTTCGAACGATCTGGCACGCTCCCGCCTTTGCCGCGTTCCGCCGGAAGGCCGCCCGCCGAAGTTTCCCTTTTTGTGCGGACTGCCTGCCCCGGCACCATGTAATGACCCTTACAGATGGCCCCTGTATGGATTGCAGCCAAGTAGACGAGATCGTAGCTCCCACCGTGCTCCCGGAGCAGGGAAACGGCTCCAGGCTTCAGCCGCCTTGAACCGCTTGAACCAAATCCACTTTGTCTCCGGGTTTAAGCTCGGTGTCCCGCCACCTACTTACCGGCACGACTTCTCCGTTCACGGCCACAGCAACTCCGGTGGGACCGGAAGAGGGCCGCAGCTGGGCGATCAAATCGCTCACGGTGCTTCGGGGCGGAAGCTTGACTGATTCACCGTTTACAATGACTTCCATGGGGACTTCGGCTGCCCGTCGGTTTACAAAGTCTCAAAACCCGGAAAAAGCCCGCACTGAGCTCCTGTCCTTGGAAAGTACCACGCCGCCTGCGGACTGCAAGGATTCGCATGGCCGCGAAACTTCTTGTTGGAAGCCCGCCGGCCGGGTATGGTTCAAGTCAGGACTTGCGCCGATTCCCGTGCCATGAAAATTACAGTTTCTAAGCTCAAAACTATTTGCCCTGAGTTGGATGAGAATCTTGCTCGGGAGCACGTGGAACGTCTGGGAGAGGAGTATTTCCAGACGTTTCCGCCGGAAGAGATCTGCCGCCATATTTCAGCCCTCCAGTCCCTGTCGCCCCGGAATCCGGTTGCGGTGGTGGCCCGAGAGCTTGCAGCGGAGGAGGAGCCTGAGGATCTCCTTGAGATCACGGTGCTTGCTTTTGACTACCCGGGCCTGTTCTCGCTCATTACAGGGGTTCTTGCTGCAGCCGGGTTCTCCATTCGGACCGGGGATATTTTCACCTATCGAGCCGCCTCAGAGGCGGCGCGCGGAACCGGGCGCCGCAGAGCGGCTCAAAGGTACGGCCGGAGGCGAATCGTTGACCGATTCGCCGGGGTTATGCTGGTGGAAGAGGATCCCGAAATCTGGTTGGAGCGGGTGCGCGGGGACTTGAAGCGGGTCCTTACCCTGCTTGAGGAGAAGGACGGCCGGGGCGCCGCCGAAGCAAAACACATTGTAAATGAGCTTGTGGCGGAGCGCCTCGGGTCTGCTCCTGTTGATGAGCGCAGGATCCTTTATCCCGTTCACCTGGAAGTGGACAACGACCGCGGGCCGTTCACCGTCCTTAGAGTCGTTGGGCAGGACACCCCGGGTTTCCTTTACGCCTTGAGCGCGGCACTTGACCTCCAGGGAATAACGATCGAGCACGTCCGGATAAGAACGGTCGGAAGAAGGGTGGAGGACGAGCTCCATGTGCTTGCACGGGGCCGGAAGATAGAATCCGAGGAAGCGCTTGACCGGCTTAAGCTCACGGTTCTTCTGACAAAACAGTTCACGTATTTCCTGCCGGGCGCCCCTGATCCTTATGCGGCTTTGTGCCGCTTTGAGCATCTGGTGGGCGAATTGCTTTTATTGCCTGAGCGGGGCAGGTGGCTTGATCTTCTTTCAAGCCCGCGGGCGCTTGAAAGGTTAGCGCGGCTTTTGGGGACAAGCGATTTTATTTGGGAAGACCTGATCAGGCAGCAGTATGAAGTGCTTCTCCCTGTGCTGCAGCGTCATGTCAAGGGGCGTCGTTTTTCAACACCGCCCGAACGCATAGAGGAGAAGCTGCGCCGGTTTCTTAAGGGAGCAGCCGACTTGGAGGAGGCCCGCAGGCGACTCAATGAGTTTAAGGACCGCGAGATCTTTTTGATAGACCTCGATCACATTCTGAGGGGGAGCTGGAGGGTTACAGAGCTTGCTGCAGCTCTTACCGCTCTTGCGGAAGCGGTGGTCCGGGCGGCGGTCGATATGGTGTACCGCGAGCTTGTCGGGCGGCACGGAGTTCCGCGCACCGTTGCCGGATTGCCCGCGCGTTTCGCGGTTTTCGGTCTTGGAAAACTGGGAGGAGCCGCTCTCGGGTATGCTTCGGATATCGAGCTTCTGTTCGTTTACAGTGACAGCGGGAAGACTGACGGTCCCCAGCAGCTTGAGAACAGCGAATTTTTCGAGGGCCTGGTGCGGGGCGTGGTGGATTCGATAGCGGCGAAACGTGAGGGGATTTTTCACGTTGATCTGCGTCTCAGGCCGTACGGGCTCAGCGGACCCTGGGCCTGCAGCCTTAAGAGTTTCTGCGAGTATTACGGGCCGGGAGGCAAAGCGCATGCATTCGAAAGGCTTGCGCTTGTTCGTCTTCGTACCGTCGGGGGCGACAGGGAGTTCGGGGCGCAGGTTGAACGCCTCCGCGACCAGTTCGTTTACGAAAGCGGGAAGATAGACGTCGAGGCGCTTCGAAAACTCAGGGAGAAGCAGCTCAAGGAAAAAGTCCCTCCCGGAAGATTGAATGCGAAATTCGGTCCGGGAGCGCTTGTGGATCTTGAATACGACGTACAGCTCTTGCAGGTCAAGTACGGCAGAGAAAATCCGCGCCTGCGCACACCTCTCCTACACGAGGCTCTCAGAGAGCTTGCTGTGGCAGGCGTACTTGAGGAAGGAGAGGCGAAAAGGCTTACCGATGCCTACTTCTTTCTCCGCAGGCTTATAAACGCCTTACGGATCTTGCGCGGCTCGGCGCGGGACTTGTTCCTTCCGCCTGTTGATTCCGATGAATACATGCATTTGGCCCGGCGTATGGGCTACACCGAGCAGGGCGGTTTGAGTCCCGCCCAGCGGCTTTACCTTGATTTTGAGACCTTTACCGCTTCGGTGCGGGCATTTGTTGAGAGGCATTTCGGCAGGGAATTTCTTCCCGCCTCCGCCCCGGGTTCTCTTGCCGACCTGGTGCTTTCGGAGCAGGTTCCCGCTGCAGAAAAGCGCAGGATTCTTTCCAAGATGGGTTTTGCGGATCCGGATCGGGCGGAAGTGAACATTGGTAACTTGGCGCAACGAAGCAAGCGGCCCGAGCAATTCGCCCGGCTTATCGTACTTGCGGGGGACTACCTCTCCCGCAGTCCCGATCCTGATATGGCGTTGAACAACTGGGACCGGTTCGTAAAGAGTCAGCCTGAGGCGGACCTTCATTACGACCTTCTTCTTTCACAGCCGCGCAGATTGGAGATTCTCTTGAGTCTTTTTGCCGGCAGTCAGTTTCTTGCAGACACACTGATCCGGGAGAGCGGTTTTTTCGAGTGGCTTACCGATCCCCGCACTTTGGAGAAAGGCCGGAAGCGGGAGGAGTTGCTGGAAGAATTGGTTGAGCTTGCGCGGAAGGCTCCTGACCGCGGATCGTGGCTTGAGCAATTGCGCCGCTTCAAGCGTAGGGAGATGCTGCGGATCGGTACAAAAGATATGTGTCTTAAGGCGCCGGTGGAAGAGGTTACCGGTGAGCTGAGCGCGCTTGCCGAGGCGGCGATTCAGGCGGCGCTGGATCAAGTTTGGCATTACCTGCAGGAAGAAGGCCGCACAGTGGGTTGGGAGGAGCCTGAGCGCGATTTCTGCGTGCTTGCTTTTGGAAAGCTC
>CAZGYL010000469.1:0-4715 GCA_964529985.1 uncultured Planctomycetia bacterium
TTGCCGGCCGCTCTGGAAGAGGGTAGTCTGGCAAATCACAGACTTGCGGGCTCCAAGTGTGGACAGGCGGCGGCGCGGGGTTGAAAGCCTGCCGCCCCCGGTATCGACAGAGCCTGGTCTTGGAGGATCCGGGAGAAAGGTTATGCGGGTTCTTTTCACTTTAGTCTTTCTGATCCCTGTGGGATTCAGCGGCTGCGTGACTTCCCCTGTCACCGGCCGCAAGCAGCTCTTGCTTCTGAGCGAACAAGAAGAGCTCGCACTCGGTATGCAGGCCTACAAAGAGGTGCTCAGCAAGGGGAAAATCGTCAGGTCAGGCCCCTCTGTTGAGCAGGTCAAGCGGGTGGGAACCCGTATTGCAGCGGTCACCGGGAAGAATTACGACTGGGAATTCACGGTTATAGACGACCCTAAGGTGGTCAATGCTTTCTGCCTGCCCGGCGGGAAAGTCGTGGTCTACACCGGATTGCTTAAGTTGGTCTCCTCGGACGACGAACTTGCAGTGGTTATGGGGCACGAGATCGCCCATGCGACGCTCAGGCACGGAGGCGAGCGCGTGAGCCAGAATCTTATAATGAATCTGAGCTTGTCGGCGGCCGATCTCCTTGTCAAAACAAAGGATCCCAAAACCAAGAAGCTGCTTCTTTCGGCCCTGGGCGTGGGCGCCCAGGTGGGAATCCTTCTCCCCTACAGCAGAACCCAGGAGTCCGAGGCGGATGAAGTCGGCCTGAGGTACCTCTGGAAGGCGGGGTATGATCCACAAGCCGCCGTCACTTTCTGGGAAAAAATGCTTAAGGCGGGCGGCTCAAGGCCACCTGAATTCCTTTCGACACACCCGGCCCCTGAAGCACGCTTAGCAAGATTGAGAAAGCTTGCCGCAGAACTGAAGCGCGGGGGGCCACCCGGCTGACGCCGCCAGCCCTGCAAACCCGAGGAGGAAGGAAGGCTTCGATCGCAATGACTCTGGAAGGTTTTCTTCGCCCGCAATCAGTCGCCGTCATCGGTGCGAGCCGCGATCCCCGTAAGGTCGGCTATCAAATCCTGCGTAACCTGAAAGAGGCCGGGTTCGAAGGCCCGCTTTACCCTGTCAACCCCAAGGCCGCCGAGATCCTCGGGCTTAAGTGCTACAAAGATGTTTCCGAACTCCCGGAAACGCCGGATCTTGCAGTCGTTGTGGTCCCGGCGGCCGCTGTTCCGGCGACAATCCGAACATGCGGCGAAAAAGGCATACATGCGGCGATCGTGATATCGGCCGGATTTAAGGAGGTGGGCGCCGAAGGGGCCGCTTTGGAGGAGGAGCTCGTTGCGACCGCGCGGACGTATGGGGTGCGTATTGTAGGGCCAAACTGCCTGGGGATCATGGCGACGCCCTCGAAACTTAACGCGAGCTTCGGCTCGATGCCGCTTCCAGGCTCAATCGGAATGATCTCGCAATCGGGGGCGCTTATAACGGGCATCCTCGATATGGCGCAAGGTCAAGGGATAGGCTTCTCGGCGGTGGTGAGCATCGGGAATAAAGCCGATGTGGACGAAGAAGAGTTCATAAGGGCTTTGGCGGAAGATCGTCATACCCGAGTCATAGTCGGCTACTTGGAGAATATCCTTCAAGGCGAGCGCTTCATGCGCACTGCCGAAAGAGTGGTGGCTGAAAAGCCCATCCTGGTTGTAAAAGCCGGCAGAACCGCTGCGGGCGCCCGTGCGGCCTCCTCCCATACAGGCTCGCTTGCCGGCCGCGAGGCGGCTTATGAATGCGCCTTCAGGCGCTGCGGCGTCATTCGCGCCCAAACAATCGAGCAGCTCTTTGACATGGCCGTACTCTTTGCGGAGCAACCGCTGCCGCAAGGTGATCGGTTTGCGGTGATAACGAATGCAGGCGGTCCGGGAATTATGGCCGCGGACGCATGTGAGAGCTACGGGCTTACGTTTGCGCGCCTGTCGGAAGAAACCGAGAAAAAGCTTTCAGAGTTTCTACCGCCTGCAGCGAATATACATAATCCGGTGGATGTACTCGGGGACAGCGGCGCCGAGAGGTACGCCAAGAGCCTGGAGCTTGTACTTGCGGATCCGGGTGTCGACGTTGTTCTGGTTCTGCTTACTCCCCAGGCAGTCACCGATCCCATGGGAACTGCGCAGGCGATCGTGCGAAGCGCCGAAAAAAGCACAAAGCCCGTTGTAGCCTGCTTTGTAGGAGATAAAGAGGTAAAGCAGGCTGTGCAATTCATGCGCGGCAAAGGTGTGCCCGTTTATCAGGAACCGTACAGGGCTGTGGCTGCTATAAAGGCGACTTGCGATTACGTCGCTTGGTGCAATCGTCCCCCGCGGGTCGTGCGCCGTTTTGCAGTAAACAGGATAAAAGTGGAGAAGATCTTCAGGCGATACCGCCGCATGGGGGTTCAGATCGTGGGCGAGCAAGACGCCAAAGACGTTCTGCAGGCCTACGGAGTTCTGACACCGGCCGGGGATCTCGCCCGCTCGGAAGAGGAAGCAGTACGGATCGCAAACCGCATCGGCTACCCCGTGGTAATGAAGATCGCTTCTCCTGTTATCACCCATAAATCCGACGTAGGCGGAGTAAAAGTAGGACTTTCAAGCGAAGAAGATGTGCGCGATGCTTACGAGCTCATGATGCTCCGCGTGAAGCGCCGTATGCCCGGAGCGCAGATCGAAGGCGTTACGGTGCAGGAGATGATACCCGGCGGCCGTGAGGTTATCGTCGGCATGTCCCGCGACCCCCAGTTCGGACCGCTTCTTATGTTCGGTTTCGGGGGCATATACGTGGAAGTTCTCCAA
The DNA here is from genome assembly GCA_964529985.1 of uncultured Planctomycetia bacterium. Classification (GTDB taxonomy): domain Bacteria; phylum Planctomycetota; class UBA8108; order UBA8890; family UBA8898; genus CAZGYL01. The sequence continues at coordinate 2,788 of CAZGYL010000469.1, forward strand.
GACGTCGCTTTCGAACTTGCGCCGGTGACCGAGGAAGAAGCGCGGAACCTCATAACGTCAACAAGGACCTACGCACTTCTCCGCGGGGTGAGAGGCGAGGAAGCAGCGGATGTGGAGGCACTTGCCGAGTGTATTCAACGCATAGGCCAGCTGGTGACCGATTTTCCCGAAATCGAAGAACTCGACGTCAATCCGATAAAGGTGAGGGAGGTGGGAAGAGCGGCTGTGGCGATCGACGCCAGAATACGCCTGGCCTGAATCGCCCGGTACGCGGCCGCACGCCGCCCTCAGGAGGGAAGAAATGACAAGAGCCGTCGAATGGCAGGAACGCTGGGCGGAAAAGATCCTTACACCAGAAAGGGCCATCGAGCAGATCAAAAGCGGCGACTCGGTCTTCATAGGCACCGGTGCCGCGGCGCCCCAGACCCTCATCGAGGCTCTTACTGCAAACGCCGGGCGGCTCAGCGATGTGGACATTTATCACCTCCTTACCCTCGGGGAGGCTCCCTATGTAGACCCCAAGTATCGCAACAGTTTCAGGCTGAATACCTTCTTCATCGCGGCGAACGTCCGCGAGGCGGTGCTTGAAGGAAGAGCCGATTACACGCCTATTTTCCTCTCGGAGATTCCGGGCGAATTCTCAACCGGCAGAATCGGGCTGGACGTGGCCCTGGTTGAAACTAGCCCTCCTGACGAAAGCGGTTTTATGACCTACGGCGTGTCGGTGGACATCGTTAAAGCCGCCGTGGAAAACGCCCGCCTTGTTATCTGCGAAGTCAATGATCAGATGCCGCGTACCACAGGCGACACTCTGGTCCATGTAAACGAAGTGGATTACCTCGTTCCCAGTTCCAGACCTCTACCCGAGTTTCTCCTCCCGGAAGCGGACGAAACCATCCGCCGTATCGCCCGCTATATAGCAGATTTGGTCGAAGACGGATCGACGGTTGAGTTCGGAATCGGCCGGATTCCTCAAGCCGTAGCGGAATTCCTGGTTGATAAGCGCGATCTGGGAATCCACACGGAAATGTTCACCGACAGCCTCCTGGACCTCATCAAGCGGGGGGTTGTAACCTGTTCGCAGAAGTCCCTCAATCGAGGTAAGGTCGTTGCGACCTTCTGCATGGGATCACGCGAACTGTACGATTTCGTGCACAACAATTCCTTCATAGAGTTTCATCCCTCCGAGTATGTGAACAATCCCGCGATAATCGCTCAACACCGTAATATGGTGGCTATCAACGTCGCCCTTGAAGTGGACCTCACAGGACAGGTGTGTGCGGATTCGCTGGGAACAAGGTTCTACTCGGGATTCGGCGGACAGGTTGATTTCGTGCGCGGTGCGGCAAGGTCCGAAGGCGGTAAAGCGATAATAGCGCTTCCGTCCACAGCCAAAGACGGCCGGGTTTCGCGTATCGTGTCTGTACTGTCGCCCGGGGCCGGGGTGACCATAACGCGCGCCGACGTCCATTACGTGGTGACCGAATACGGTGTTGCATACCTTCACGGCAAGAGCGTGCAGGAGCGGGCTCTGGCTCTGATAAGCATCGCGCACCCTAAGTTCCGCAACGAACTTCTGCGGGAGGCCAAGAAGCTTCATTTCGTTCGCGAGGAGCAACAGGAACTCCGCATAGGAGATCAGGAGTACCCGGAGGAACTCGTACACCGCGCCACGCTCGTTGACGGCACGGAAGTCCTCTTCAGGCCGATCAAGCCGACCGACGACAAGCCCCTCCGGGATATGCTCTACTCGCTTTCCCCCCAAAGCATTTACTACCGGTTTTTCCAGCCTCTCACCAAGTTCTCTTTCAGTTACAGGCAGCAGTTCGTAAACGTGAATCCGAAGGAGGAGCTGGCCATTGTAGGTTGCATTCCGAGTCCGGAGGGCGAGCAGATAATCGCGGTGGGGCGGTATATCCAGGAACCGG
>CAZGYL010000470.1:0-4700 GCA_964529985.1 uncultured Planctomycetia bacterium
AAGGGCTTTACTTATAAGAGACTTACTGTCAGGGGTGGTGAGCCTGCGCAGCACGGTCTCGTTACGCACTTCGACCTGCAGCGTACCGTCAGCTGCCAGAGCGGCGGGCCGGCCGGTACGCAGGAATTCGCCCAGAGCGACACTGCGCTTGCCGACTTCGGTCGCAACAGCCGGCCAAAGCTGGCGTATTTTCTCAAAGAGTTTTTCCCTTTCCTCCGGGCTGAGCGCCTTGGCGGGACCCTCTGTGACCCCATTTGGAGCCTGTTGGCCGGACGGTGAAACCGGGGGGCTCGTGCCGGCGGACCGGTTCAATCCGGCCTGCCCCGGAGAGCTGCTTTCTTTTTGCCTTGCAGACTTCAAGCCTGCGGCACTCCCTGTACGCTCGGCCCTGGGACTTCGTAAAGTCAGGGTGTTTCTGCGCTGAGGCTCCCTGTTCTCAGAGCCCTCTCCTCGAGCCTCCGCCAGGAGCTCTCCGATCGAAGCAAGGTCGCCGCAGGAACAAAGCCGCAGCAGTGTAAGCTCAGTAAGGATCTCAGGAAACGGGCAGGTCCTGAGACGCGAGATGGTCTCAGCGATTATTTCACCCCGCAAAAGCAAGGCTTCCGGAACCTCGTCACGTTGCTGGACGGAACGCTCCAATTCCTCCCGTGTCTCAAGAAGAATCTGTTCGAGCAAACCTTCAGGGGTTGTTGCTCCACTCAGAGCTCTGCGCGTTATCTCCCAGACCGTTTTCACCTCTCCGCTTTCCAGGGCTCCGAGAAGCTCGCGAAGATTTTCCCGGTCCAGTCTTCCGGCCACCCGATCCAAATCGGAAAGGGTCGGCTCATTGCCGGCAAAGGTTATAAGCTGATCGAGCAATGTCTGTGCGTCCCTCATTCCGCCGTGCGCGTACTGAGCGATGCGCTCAAGCACACCGGGACCCGGGCTCACCCCTTCCTGTTCGCATATCTGAGTCAACCTTCGCACTACGTCGGCCTCGCTTATGGGCCGGAAATCGAACCTCTGGAGTCTGGAGGCTACGGTTTCGGGGATACGCTGGGGTTCGGTCGTAGCAAGTATGAACTTCACATGCGCGGGAGGTTCCTCCAGCGTCTTGAGAAAGGCGTTGAAGGCCTCCCTGGTCAGCATGTGCACTTCGTCTACGATATAGACCTTGACCCGTGCTCTTATCGGAGCGCACGAAGCCCCTGCAATAAGCTCCCGCACGTCGTCGATTCCCCGGTGCGAAGCACCGTCGAGCTCCTGAACGTCAAGGTCCGCTCCCGCAGCTATGTCCCTGCATATGTCGCAGGAAGTACAAGGCTCGCCTTCCTTGACATTGGGGCAGTTCAAAGCCATGGCAAGTATGCGGGCCATTGAAGTTTTTCCCACCCCTCTAGGCCCTGCAAACAGGTAGGCATGCGCAAGGCGGCCTTCAACCACAGCACGACGGAGCGTTTCCGCCGTCTCTTCCTGGCCTACCACTTCGGAGAAACGCCGCGGGCGGTACCTGAGCGCGATTACTTGATATGCCATGCCGCTGTCGTCCAAAAACGTCGGAGTCTGCTCCTGCCGGCGGAGCTTCAACGGGCGGATCTTGTAAAAAAAACCGAGCCCTCATTGTACAACCGGCCGCATTACTGTAAATGAGCGGGTGATTCAGAAAAAAGAAGGCCGCACATAGACGCAGACCTGCGTTGGCTGCTCCCTTTCGGGCCTGACCAGTTGCGCAGCGCCCCTATTGCGGCCTTCTTATTTCTGGCGGAGAGGGGGGGATTCGAACCCCCGGAGCGGTTACCCGCTCACGCGCTTTCCAAGCGCGTTCCTTCGGCCTCTCGGACACCTCTCCGAAACCCGGGCACAAAAAGCAGGCGGCCTCCGCCGCCCGCCGGCGTTTTCTGGCGGAGAGAGAGGGATTCGAACCCCCGGTACCCGAAAAGGGTACAGCGGTTTTCGAAACCGCCCCGTTCGACCACTCCGGCATCTCTCCGCTGAGTCAGTCAAGGGCGTTCTGGCACGCACTGCCGCGCACTTCGTCCGGGGCGGGCAGCTCCGGACCAAGCGAGCTCCTTTATTCTATCGGACGCAGCGTCCCAAGCAACGCTCGGGCTGTCTTTCAGGAGTTCCTAAGTCCCTTGAAAAATTCCGCCAGCAGCTCGGCGGCTTCTTCAGCAAGTACGCCCCCTTCAACGTCCACCCTGTGGCCCAGCCCCGGTTCGTCGAAAACATGCAGTAGCGATACATGAGCGCCGGCTCTCGGATCCAGTGCGCCGTAGACCAAGCGAGGCACGCGAGCCGACACAATGGCTCCCGCGCACATGGTGCAGGGCTCAAGCGTTACATAAAGCACCACATCTTCAAGACGCCAAGAACGGTAGTGAGCCGCTGCAGCAGTGAGGGCAAGGATTTCCGCGTGAGCCGTCGGGTCCTGCAAGAGCTCCCGCTGGTTGTGCCCGCGGCCTACGATAAGACCCGATTTGCGGTCCACAGCAACCGCTCCCACCGGGACATCGCCGTGTTCCAGAGCGGCACGGGCCTCCACCAGGGCACGCTGCATGAACTTACGATCCTCTCTCGTGGCCATGAGAAAAGCATATTACCGCGTCCTCCCGGCGATCGAAAGCACCGCAAGCACCTTGCCGGCCACCTCCGCCGGCCGCACAATGGAGAAGACGACCCCCTCGCGGGAGAAAGGAACTCGTGCTCAACGAATATCTCCGTCACATCACAAGCGATCCCCTGTGGTTTGTTGTGGGCATGGCCGCCCAGGTCATGTTTTTTCTGCGTTTCCTTGTGCAATGGGTTGTTTCAGAGCGCCGCAGGCAAAGCGTTATTCCCGTAGGCTTTTGGCACTTGAGCTTGGCAGGCGGTCTGCTTCTGCTTGCTTACTCGATTCGGATCCGCGATCCTGTTTTCACAGCCGGAAGTCTTTTGGGTTGCTTTGTTTACCTGCGCAATCTGAAGCTGCTGCGCGCGGAAGGTCCGGCTCCGCCGGCGGGCGTATAAGCCGACTCCTCTGGCATTCCGCAGAGATTACGGTGGGAACGCAACCACGTTGTGTTTGAGTTTCTCGATTCTCCGGCCGTATTGTTTCAACAAGCGCAGGCTTTCGGGATCGTCGGGTGCAACTATCCAAGCTTCAGGCCGTTCTTTCAAAAGTTTCCTGAGAGGCTCGGTTGCAGGCCACCGTTTTCCGCTGTAAAGCTCAAAAAGACTCTTTGCAGGCTCAGCTCCACGGGCGAAAAAGACATCCTCAGGTCCCAAACCGCGTTTCTCCGCCGTACGGTACAGCCTTAACACAGGCGAAGTTACGGGATCGCGGGCTGTATCGGCTGCCTCGATAACGCCCAAAATCACCGCGAAGTTTATACACCAAGCCGCGGAACCGAACGGTATCGCTCTCCTTCCTGCATAAAGGAGAAGGCCCAGGAGCGCAACCGGCACCACAACCCTCCCCAACCCCGTATCCAGCCAAAGCGCCATGCCCAAAGGCACGGCAAGTCCTGCACAAGCTCCTGCAAGCAGCACTCTGTCCCAAATCCGCTCGATCGCAGCAAGACGGCCTACCCGAGCACGGGACGCCCTGAGCCACACCCAAGCGGCAAACACAGAGCAAGGAATAAATGCAGGAAGCAGATACCTGTGGTTCTTTACGCTTGTGAGGTGGAGAATTCCAGTGTAAAGAAGAAACCAAAGAGCCGGAAAGGTCATCGAGCGGATCTCCAGCCCGCTTGCAGGTGCGCGCCGGAGAAACCACAGACCTACCGCCAAGATCAAGCTTGCAGGAAAGAACTTCATGGGGAATTCAAGCAGATAATAGAAAGGGCCCTCGTGCCGGGACATGATCTTTTTCGCACAAAAGGCCTCCCAGTACTGCTCGAAACCGCTGTGGCATCCCAAAGCCAAGGCCCAAGGGGTCACCGCCAGGAGAGCCCAAGGAAGCCCCAACAGAAAAAGAAGCACGTGTCCTCGAGGAAGTTCCCCCCTTCTTAAAAGAAGCACGAAGTAGACCGCCACCGGCAGAAGGCATGTAAAAGCCACAGGTCCTTTATCCAGAAACGCAAGACCGGTGACAAACCAATACACCGCGTAAAGAAGGCCCGCTCCCGCCGCCGAGCGCGCCGTCGTTCCTGCAAACGCTGCAATCTGCGCCGCAGAGAAAAGGACGGCGAACTCCATGTCAATCCGCGTGCGGCGCGCCCACCAAAACCACCCGTATGAGCAAAGGAGCAACATACCCGAAAGCAAAGCTGTTTCGTCATCGCGGGTCAGCCTGCGCGCCAAGAACGCTGCAAGCAGAACTCCTCCGACTGCAAAAAGCGCTGCGGGAAGTCTTGCTGAAAAAGGCCCTACGCCGAAAGCGTAATAGCAGAGTGCGATCTTCCAAAAATGTAGAGGCGGTTTGTCAACGTAAATCTCGTTCTGGTGGTGCAAAAGGATCCAATCGCCCCGGGCGACAATCTCCCAGGCGATCTCGGCGTACCTGCGGTACTCCTTGTTTTCGAAGCTTCTCCCGCCGAGATTCCAAAGGCAAAGTGCAAGCGAAAAAGCCGCAAGGAAAAGGAAAACTCCACGCGGCCCGTTCTTTGTCGGGGAAGAAGACGAACAGCCTGATTCCATTGTTGCGCACGATCCTATCACCGGGCGCCTCCAAGCGGCAAGAGTGAGTGCCTCATCCAATAACTACCTTCCGGTTTTGGCTTTTCGCCAAAACCGGACTC
>CAZGYL010000471.1:0-4697 GCA_964529985.1 uncultured Planctomycetia bacterium
TATGTCGCGCCAGCAGATAACCATAAAGCACGGCCGCGTGGTGGATATGATCGGCGGCGGTTGGTTGGGGCTGCGGCCGGGGCAATGGACCGACGACACCGCCATGATGCTCTGCCTCATAGAGAGCCTGCTTGAGCGTGAAGAGTTCGACCAAAACGCAGTGGCTTCAAAGTACCTTGCTTGGTTCAGGACCCGTCCGATTTCGATCGGCAATGCAGTGCATGCGGCCCTGTCTGTTGCGGATTCGGAAGGACTGCCCCCTGAAGAGGCGGCCATGAAGGCCTACGAGGGCGCAGGAGAGGTGGAGGCGGACAACGACACGGTGATGCGTTGCTGCCCGCTTGCAGCCCGCTATTACGACAACCCGCCTAAGCTGATTGAAACGAGTTATCGTGAGGCGAGGATTACACACTGGGATCTACGGGCTGCAAGCGGATCCGCCCTTTTGAACCTGATCCTGAGCGGACTGCTCCGCGGGCTGAAGAAGAGCGAGGCTTTTGCCGCGGCTTCCGAGTCCCTCAATGACAATCCTTACGGGCTGTATGCGATCGTTCCAGACGTAACCTTGTTGAGCGAAGATGAGCTTAAGCCCGGAGCGCGGGTCGAGGACACGCTTGCAAGTGCGTTCTGGTATTTCCGGCACAGCCCGAACTTTGAGCAAACGCTGATTCAAGCTGTAAACAGGGGAGGGGAGGCGGGTACGATCGGCACTGTGTCAGGTGCGCTTGCAGGCGCGCGCTACGGGTACGAATCGATCCCGAAGCGCTGGACCAACCTTCTTCAGGACCACGGAAAGATATATTCCCTGGCGCGCCGCTTGGCCGACTTGGCTTTGAAGCACAAAGGAAAATAGCGCTTTCGGCCGGGGCTCAGAAATCGCCGTCAAGGGCCTGCTTCACCTCGGGATCTTCAAGGAAGGGCGCCGGATCCAAAGGCGGAACCTCGCTGGGATCTTTGCCCGCCCGGGAGCGGAATATCTCATAGAGAAACTCGTTTTCGCTTCTTGATATGGTCCTGAACCTCGGGTCCAGGCCCCGATTGGCGATCAGGTAATCGGTGATCCCGTAGAAGACGCCGAGAAGTCTTTCCGCCTGCTCGATCCACTTCTCGAACTGCGCGTCGCACTTCATTGTCACCTTGGGAGAAGTGTTGGAGTAGCGCAGCATGAGCTTAACGCCCGGCCCTACAACCGAAACGCCGTCATCGATCCAGGTGACCCGCTCGTCCTTCCGGGCGACCTTAAGGAATATCCGGTATCCGGCACGGCCAAGGTTTTTCTTAAGCAGCGGATCATAAGGCGTGCGGATTTCCTTGTTGTTTTCGGGGTGCTTGTACGAGTCGCTTATGATCCCTTCCTTGTGCAGCCGATCCAGGTACTGGGGTATCTGCAGGCAGGGAACGCCCCAGTCTTTACCTAGTTCCTGCATCGTTTGTGTGAAGTAGCACGCAAAGTCAATTGCGTCGTCCACCGGAGTCGCCCGCCAGATGCCTTCGTCGTCGGGCTCGGGCTTGAATCTGAACACATGCAAGGAGAACTCGCCCTGGAAGGTTTCCGCCTCCTCGGGGTGATCCTGAATGTAGGCTTCGACCGAATCGTAGCCCGCCCGTTTCGCCTCCTCCGCCAGATCCAGGTCCATTCCCATTTTCACCTTTGAATGCCCGATCGGCTGGGTGACGCTCTTGCCTCCCCACGCCCGCACGGCCTCATCGACGATCATGCTTGTGCGCGCGTCGATACGGACCGGCATGTGCGGCTTTCGTTTGATTTGCTCGGCGTATATGGGGAGCATGAGGATATCACCGGTCCAGATGATTCCATCGAGCATGAGCCCGAACCTGTCTGCGTCAAGATCGAAGCTCAGGATCGGTACATTGGGATTGGCTTTGCTGAAGTTGAGGGCCTCAGCGTAGTTGTCGGGCTGGTCCAGGCGTGTCGGGTCGGCGAGCCCTTTCGTAGAGTATGGATCGTCTTCTTCGCGGAAGAACCTGACGATGTTCGGGAAAATGCGTTCGAGGGTCTGGCGGTACTTCACCGCCGTTCCGCCTCCGAGATCGATTGCAACGGGGCACGCCGGATCAAGCTTGCCTTCATAGCGCTGCAGGTAGCGCAGGCGCTGTACTTCAAAAGCCTCGGGAAGCTCCGGAATCAAAGCCCCGTAATCCTCCGGGTTGAGCATGCGCCGGTACTGATTGCGCTCGACCCAGTCGAAGATCTCCTTTATGTGATCGCCGAAAAGGGTCACCCCTCCGACTATGATTTTTATGCCGTTCACGTTTATCTCAACGTGGCTGCGGGTAACTTGTGCTCCGCCGTCGGCGTTGAAGGTGGATACCGCGTTGTAGAGCTCTCCAGAGGTGCACACACCGACCATAACCACGTTCACTCCGGTTACGCGCAGCCCTTCGGCAAGAGCCTCCGCCCGCTTGGGGGAGTCAGGCCCGTTGTCTCTGCCTATGAGAAAGACGTCCCCCGGATTAAGCCCGACTTCTCCCTTATGGGTTTGAAAGCGGGCGCTTCCCAAAGCTCCTCCGACCCGCCGGGCCAGAAGCAGGGGGAAATTGACGGGGGGCTGGGTGGGATCGGAGGGATCCTGCGAGACGAACCCCCTGATGTCATATTCTTTTTGGACCTCACGGAGCAGCCGGCGTTTTTCTTCGCGCGAGGCGGCGTGAGCATAAGCCGGATCGTCCAAGATATCTTGCGGGTCGGTGTAAATTTCCCACGGCTTCCCGGCGTTTCTCTTACTCAGCGACCGGATTCGTTCCTTGCCGCGCCGGATCAGCTCCTTGATCCGCTCGCTTCGGTCCTGTCCGATCGTCGCCTGCTTTGCGTCTCTCTCGCTCATTTTCGCTCTCCCTTTTGCTCAAGGCGATCCGATCTCTCCGCCTCGCTCACCTGAAAATGATATCGGACCGGATGAAATCGGACCGAAGAGGGCGCTTGTTGCCCGCAGCGGCCGAGGAAGATATGAGTATAGCGCTGTAAGCGGCGGCCTTCTATGCCCCCGGTGAGCAATCTTGCTCAGAGCGCTGCACCGAAGTTACCATAGCGTTCAACCATAGGCGAGCGCCCGGTGTGGATGTTTCGGGCGGCCTGTTGCAGCGAAAGGTTACTTCAATGGAAAAGCCTCGTTTGAGACCTGTCGAGATTATACCGGTCGTTCATGAAAACCGGCGCATGTTTCACCTCTACGATCCCAGCGGGGTAGGAGAAGGGTTGCTTCTTTCCCCCGGCGCGGTTCAGATAGCCGTTTCGTATTTCAACGGAGAGAACACGGTGCGGGATATTCAGGCCGCCTTTCTCCGGCGTACCGGTTCGCTGCTCTCTTCCGAAGATTTGAATCGATTGATAGCGGCGCTGGATGAGGCCGGGCTGCTTGATTCCGACAACTTCAGGAAGCGCCTTCAGGCCCGGCGTGAGGCATACCTTGCTGAGCCCCTTCGTCCTGCAACTCACGCAGGCGGGGCCTATCCGGCTGATCCCACGGAACTCAAGGAGAGGCTGCGGGAGATTCTACGGAAGGCGGAGGAGAAGGGCGCCCGGCCCGTAGAGAACCTCCGGGCGCTTGTTGCGCCGCACATTGATTTTGTAAGAGGGAGCATGGGCTACGGCTATGCCTATTCCGCTTTGCAGGGGAGGCGGCCGCCCGAGAGGGTCATTGTGCTGGGTACGGGACACCATGTGACGAGTCGGCCGATCGTTCTTACTGAAAAGGATTTTGCAACGCCGCTTGGTGTGGTGAAAACGGATCGCGGACTGGTAAAGCGCTTGACGGAGGCCTGCGGCCCGGAGATTCTTGAGGACCAGTTTGAGCATGCAACAGAGCATTCGGTTGAGTTTCAGGCTGTCTTGCTGCGCTACCTCTTCGGGGAAAAATTCTCTCTTGTACCCGTCCTCTGCGGCGCTTTCCCGACGCCTGAGCCGGGAGGTAAGCTGCCCAGAGAAGTGCCTCTCATTGAGCGTTTCATAGAAGAGCTGCGTGCAATCGTTGGTGAAGCTGCGGAAGAAACTCTGGTTGTTGCGGGCGTTGACTTCGCGCACGTGGGGCCCAGATTCGGGGCTGAAGAACCGGTTGACGAGGCGCTGCTTACAGCGGTGGAGGTTTCGGATCGGGCGCTGCTTGCTTCACTATGCCAGGGAGATGCCGACGGGTTCTACAGGCGGCTCGGCACCCATGGAAACAAATACGGGGTATGCGGCTACGCGGCCATGTACACCTTGCTTGCAGCCCTTCCGGGTCTGCAGGGCGTTGTGCTTCACTATGAGCAGGCTGTAGCGCCGGACCGAAGTCAGGCCGTCACGTTTTCAGCTGTAGCGTTTAAGTAGAGCGCTTCGGCGCTTCAACTCTTGGAACCGCTGGAAAGGAAAAAAGAAAGGGTTTTGCAGGAGGAAGGAGGGATCCATGCAAAGGCGTACTTTTCTTTGCTCCCCTAAATCCCATCTTCCCAGCTGAAGACCAAGATATTACATTCCCTTTGGAATCCGTAATTGTTACAATCGTGTTGTTAAAAGTTGCTTGAATATACGCAATACCTTCAGCAATATGTTTTTTCTCCTTCTTTCTTCTACCCACTCTTTTCTTTGCTTTAGCCAATTTAATTCTCCTTTCTATGCTGTAGCTGTTGATTCTTTAATTTTTTTCTTTTTCCCACCAACAGGTGGTCTTGGCCCTTTATATGTCCGTGCATTTGTATGT
>CAZGYL010000472.1:0-4696 GCA_964529985.1 uncultured Planctomycetia bacterium
CATGGAGGCCGCTTTGCGCATGGGCGCTGACAGGGTTTACGATGCTTCGCAAGAGGCGCCGGGGGAACGGATACGCGCCGACGGCATACAGCTTGACTTGGCGTTTGAAGCCGCAGGTACGCCGGAGGCCGTAAGGGATGCTGTTACAGCGCTTCGGCCTGGAGGACAGCTTGTGGTAATAGGCATCCCGGATCCCGGGCTTACGCCGTTTGACTTTCACGGGGCGAGACATAAGGAACTTGTTGTTGTTTTCTCACGCCGTTCAAACTACGAAATCCACCAGTGCCTCCGGCTGTTGGAGAAGGGTCTTGTTGACACCGAAGGCGTGGTGACGCACCGGTTTGCGCTTGAGGAACTGAATAAAGGTTTCGACCTGGTGGACCGCCACGCAGAAGGTGTCATCAAAGCCATGGTGGTTGTGGCGCAGTAAAACTCCCGAGTCTCAAACCGCGGGCGGCCCTGTCCGAACGCGCTGCCGGTCATGTACGGCGAGAGAGACCTCAGCCCTTTTCCCGCCGTCAGGTAAGGCGTTATCATAGATGAGGAACCTGCGGGCGCGAATGGGACTGGTCCGGCCGGGAGACTGTTCAGGTGCGAAGAGCTTTTTGGGTTTTTCTTCTTCTTGCGGCTGCGCTCAGGGGAGCTGATGTCGGATCTCTTATCGACGGGCCGTGCGGAATTCCGCCGCCGCCTAAACCCAAACGTATAAAGGGCGGCGAAGGTGTACCGCCTTTGCCTCTTCCCGCCACTCCCCTGCGCAGGACGGAAAGGAAGCGCGATCCCCAGCCGCCACTGTTGATCGGGAAAATCAGGTGGGGCCGCAGGCGCGTGCTTAGTCTGCCCGACGGCCGGAAGATCCCCTACGAGGATTGGAACCTGGATCCGAACGATGTGCACCGGCTCCTGCGCTACGCGCGGGCCAGGTTGGGTATACGTTACAGGGCCCAACCGATCGATCTTGAAAGCTTTTCTTTCGATCCCCTTAGAGTGCCCATCCTTTACGTCAACGGCGTCAGGCCGTTCAGCCTGACCCCGCAGATTCGCGCAAAACTCAAAGCTTACCTGCTTGCCGGCGGCTTTTTCCTTGCAGATGCATGCCGGGGATCGCAGCAGTTCGCCGACTCGATCAGGCATGAGCTTGCAGTGGTCTTTCCCCGCAGGCGTCTTGAGGTCTTGCCACCGGATCACCCGATTTTCTCTTCATGGAGGACGATCAGGCATGTGCGCTACTCGCCCGCCGTCACTGATCGTCCCGGGGGTGAGCCGTACCTTGAGGGGCTGTCCTTGGGGTGCCGTACGGTGGCGGTGCTTTCCCCTTACGGCATGAGTTGCTCTTGGGATTCAGACCACGTGGTACCGGGATCGCGGATCGTGGTCGGAGAGAGTGCTAAAGCCCTGGGTCTCAATATTATTGCCTATGCGCTCGGGACGTTCGAATTGGGTCGGTTTTACGCGCACGGCGGGCTTAAGGAGCCTGTGCTCAAAACTCCGGCTGCTTTTTCTCTTCGTACCGGCGGTGCGACCGGCGGCGAATTTGTATTCGCGCAGGTGCTTCATAACGGCAGGGCGGATCCCGATCCTACAGCCTTCGCCCGGCTGTTGGAGAATCTGATGTCGAGCACAGCCATAGGCGTCAAGCTCCGCCGCCGGCTTGTCGCACCCGATGATCCCCATCTCGGTGATTACCCGTTCTTGTATATGACGGGTCACGGTCACTTCAGTTTTTCCGAGGCCCAGAGATCACGGTTGAGAGCTTACCTTGAAGCAGGAGGGTTTCTTTTCGCTGATTCTTGTTGCGGGAACTTGAGCTTCGATCAATCTTTCAGAAGCGAATTGCAAGCCGTACTGCCGGGGCGGAAGCTTAGGGTTCTCGGTCCCGGGCACCCTATTTTTCATTGCTTGTACGATCTTACCGAGGTGAAGTTGACGCCCAGGGCGAGGGCCGCGTTCCCTGATATGCATTCACCGTACCTTGAGGGGGTAGAGATCAACGGCTCCCTTAGAGTGGTCTACAGCGTGCTCGATGTAGGAAACGGCTGGGAGGGAGTACCGCATCCCTTCGCCCGGGGATATGAAGCTTCGTTCGCACGAAAGCTCGGCGTGAACATAATTGTTTACGCGATGACCCACTGACGAGTCTCCGGCATGAGTTGTTCGGTTGCCGAATCGAAGGAGAGGAAGCGGGATGGCTGAGCTGCGCGTTGTGGAAGGCCTTAGGGCCGGTGCGGTGTTTCCCTTGGATCCAGAGCACGGGGCTCTCATCGGCCGTGATCCGAAGTGCGCGATTACACTCTCCCAGAGCAAAGTTTCAGCCCGCCACGCCCGGCTTACTCACCGCGACGGTGGTTGGCTCCTTGAGGATCTGAACAGTACCAACGGTACGTTTGTAAACGGACGGAGGATAAACCGTGTTGTGCTCAGGCCCGGGGACCAAATCAAAGTAGGCCCGTATGTACTTGTTTTCACGGCTGACAAACCGGCGGCGGCGGAACAAGGGGCGCCTGTAAGTGAGGAGAGTGTTGAAGCGCCTTCGGGTGCAACCGAGGTGGAACGCAGTGCTTTAAGTGAAGCTGCCAGGCGCTTGGGCAAAGCGGCCAAGAAGATTCAGGAGCAAATGGCTCAGGTCATTGTCGGCCAGCAGGAGGTCATTGAGCACCTGCTGCTTGCGCTTTTCGCCAGGGGCCATGTGCTTTTGGTCGGCGTTCCCGGGCTGGCCAAGACTCTTATGGTCCGCACCCTTGCAGGGATTCTGGATCTGTCTTTCAAACGCGTGCAGTTCACTCCCGACCTTATGCCGGCCGACATAATCGGAACGGAAATCCTCGAAGAGGATCCTGCGACCCATGCGCGCGCCAAACGTTTTGTAAAAGGTCCTGTTTTCACGAATGTGCTTCTTGCAGACGAGATAAACCGAACTCCCCCCAAGACGCAGGCCGCTTTGCTTGAGGCCATGCAGGAGTACCGTGTAACCGCAGGCGGTCAGACTTTCGAGCTTCCGCTTCCGTTTTTTGTGCTCGCCACCCAGAACCCGATCGAGCAGGAGGGCACCTATCCGCTTCCCGAAGCCCAACTGGACCGTTTCATGTTCAACTGCGTCGTGTCGTATCCGTCGCGGCGTGAAGAAGTGGACATACTGCGCAGCACCACCATCGACGAACTCCCTTCACCGCGTAAGGTGCTTACGGCCCAGGAGATCCTTGCCTGCCAGGATTTGGTGCGTGCTTTGCCCGTAAGCGACTATGTGTTGCTTTACGCAGCGGATTTGGCTCGCGCAAGCAGGCCTGGTCAGGCCGGAGCACCGGATTTCGTAGACCGATTCGTTGCGTGGGGAGCCGGACCGCGGGCTGCTCAATGCTTGGTGCTTGGGGCCAAAGCACGGGCTCTTATCCACGGCCGGGTGAATGTTTCAACCGCGGACATAAGAGCTCTTGCGCATGTTGTGTTGCGGCACCGTGTGTTCTTGAACTTTCATGCTGACGCTGAGGGGCTCACGGTGGATACCCTGATCGATCGATTGCTCGAAGCGGTTCCTGAGCCGAGCGCCGACGATCTTAAGGCTGTAGAGGGCTCTTGAGGCGCGGAAGGAGCGGCTGCGCGTGATCGTCCGACCTGAGGAACTGAGCAGGTTCAAGAACCTTCACCTTTTGGCGCGGTGGGTGGTCGAAGGGTTCGTCACCGGCTTGCACCGCAGTCCCTATCACGGGGCTTCCGCTGAATTTCTGGACTACCGCGAGTACACTCCGGGAGACGATCTCAGGCGCTTGGACTGGAAGGTTTACGGCAGAACGGATCGCACTTACATTCGGCGCTACCAAAGCGAGACCAATGCACGCGCTTTTGTACTCCTGGACGCAAGCGCTTCAATGGCTTACAAGGCTGAAGGCCGGGATAAGGCGGCGTACGCCGCCGGACTTGCAGCTTGCCTGCTCTATCTCTTCCAGCGCCAGGGTGATGCCGCCGGTCTTGTGGTTTTCTCAGACGTGATAAGAAATTTCTTTGAAGCCCGCACGAGCGCGCGGCACCGGCGGGATCTTATCGCTTACCTCGAGAAGCTGTCCTTCAGCGGGCGCACGGCCGCCAAAACCGTGCTGGACGAAACAGCCGAGCGCCTCGGGCGCCGCAGTATTTGCGTATTGATAAGCGACTTTTATGACGATCCGGAAGCTGTCGCCGCCGGCCTGCGTCATTTGCGGTTCAAACACCATGAAGTAATCGCGTTCCACTTGGTGGATCCCACTGAAGAGAGTTTTCAATTCGACGGCTTGCGCAGTGTAATCGACCTTGAAAGCGGAGAAAGGCTTCTTGTGGATGCGGCGGTGATACGCAGTGAGTATCAAGCACGTTTTAAAGCTCACTGCGATCAGATCCACCGGCTTGCAGGAGATTGCATGGTTGATCATGTTTTGATGCGGACGGACACCCCGTTTGCAGAGGCGTTGGCTTTGTACCTTCACCATAGGGCCAGACGGCGGAGGTGATCGGAGGCGGGCGTGGGCTTCGGAAACGCCTTCTTTCTCTGGGGTATGGTGCTCGGCGCTCTGCCTGTGATCCTGCACCTGGCCGGGCGGAGAAAGGCCCGACCCCTGCGCTTTCCCACCCTACGGTTTCTGAATGCGGTAGATCGGGCGCTTGCCAGGCGCTACAAGCTGCGCGAGAGGATAATTCTCGCACTCAGGGTCGGAGGGATATGTTTTGC
>CAZGYL010000473.1:0-4694 GCA_964529985.1 uncultured Planctomycetia bacterium
GGCCTTATGCCCGCAAGGAGCAGAAGCCAACCGGTACGTGCTGAGAGTTCGGCATTTACGGCACGAAACGGCAACCTCCGCTCAAGCGACGTCCGGGCCTTTTCAGCAAGATCGGCTGCAGCCTTGAAATCTCCGGCAGCTTCGGCGGCCTGGGCGCACAGTGCATACCCGCAGGCTTCGGCAAGAGGGTGGCCCCCGGAGGCACAAACAAACTTCTTTACAGGCTCAGGGGGGGGCTTGCCCGCCCGAAGAGAGGCAGCAAGGAAGCGCAAGCCGGCTGACACCCGTTCGCTGCTCCGTCCGCCTTTTGAGAGCTTCCACAGAAGCTCAGCGGCCTGAAGGCACGCCTCGGGATCACCCTTCCTCAAAGTTCTTACAGCGCGACGTGCAAGTTGAAGAGAACTCCTGCGCGCTCCGGGGCAGGCCGCTGCTAGTCGAGCTGCGGTAAGGTAGTCGCCTGAGCGTGCGGTTAAGGCCGCCGCGCGAAGCAGCACGTAGCGCACGGCGCCGGGAGGTTGCGCGGGCAGCTTTATTCGTCCCGCCGCTGCGATCAGGGGTTCTTCGCCGCCCGGGAGTTCGACCAAGAGCCCTCTGTTGAGGGCTTCTGAAAGTTTTTCATCGCCCCTCGCCCCCAAGGCTTTCCGTAGCATACTGTAGGGAACTGCGCGCCGGGCGAGCAAGGGTACGGCCAAAGCCGCAAGTAAGTGATCAGGCGGGGCGGGAGCTTTTTCACTCTCCTCTTCAAGAGGCCTCAGGCCGTGCAGGACGCCGGCCTCGTTGACTCGAAGTGCACCGCTTCGGGAGGAAGCACGCAAGAGCTCCATAGCACGTCCTGGAAGGCCTCCACTTGCTGAAAGAAGCTCGCGCACCAACTCAGGGGCGATATCGGACGCCCTGCAGAAATCACAAGCAAGGAAGCTCAATTCCTGGAGGCTGAGGCCGGAAAGCCTCAGAACAAAATCAGCCGATTTGAGCGCAACTTCGGGCAGATTTTCGCCCGAACGTACGGCCCAAACAACAACAAGCGGAGAAGATCGAGGGTCTTCGAGCAGACCGGTCACCGGGAGCCATTTCCTTGCGGGAATGCCATCGAGCAGGAGATACGCAGGTCGTTTGCCGAAGGATTCGATAACCGCCCGGAGTCTTTGATTGAGCGTGCCTTCCACCCGCTTAGCCCTGTAGTGCCTGAGGGGAATTCGACCCGCCTCCCAGAATGCCTCCACCGTGAGGCCGCGGGTCTTAAGCTGTGGAATAATGGACTTAAGCAGCCGGGTTTTGCCGCTGCCGGCAGGGCCCTGTAGAACGACCAGTACGGGCTGTCTTCTTCTCAAAGCCGTCTGGAGTGCCTGCTCGAGCAGGACATCCTTTTCCTGCTTCCGCCCCACAAAATGCACCCACCCTTCGATCTGAGGGCGGGCCTTGAGTTCTGCGCCAAGGACTGAAAGTGCTTCTGAGGCGCTGCTTATCCGATTCTCGACCTTGGGCTCTGTGAGGCCTGCGACAAGCTCGTTGAGCTCACGCGGCACGCCTTCTACAGCGGTGGCAGGGCGGAGAGGCCCCTTCGTACGGTGCCAGAATTCTATCGAACGGGCATCCAACCCAAGGAAAGGAACGTTGCCGGCAAGCGCCCAGTACAGGGCGACTCCCGCGGCAAAAAGGTCGTCCCCGGGCAGGGCTTCCCGTCGGAATCCGGCAAGCAGTTCGGGGCTCCAGAAAAGCGGGGTTCCTCCTACAGCCTCTGAGGGGGACGTACTTAAGCGGGCCGTGTGAAAGTCCACAACTTTGAGCCTGCCGTCCGCAGAGAGCAAAAGATTTGTCGGTTTGATATCCCCGTGGGTTATGCTGCGGCCGTGAAGGTAGGCAAGGGCCTGAAACAGTTGCACAGCTACCGAGAGGGCCAAGCGCGGTTCGAGGGCCGGAGCGGTCGCCCCGCAAAGTGGGGCCCCGGGAACATACTCGCTGACCAGAAACGCCTCCCTGCGGCCGGGATCCTTGAAGCCGAAATCCAGAACGCGGCAAAGTCCCGGGTGGCGCAGTTCGGAAAGCAGTAGGAACTCCTTTTCCAGCTGCCCGGCAGCCCTGGGTCGCACTGATTTTACCGCGACCGGGATCCCTTCGACCGAATCGAATGCAAGGAAGACAGTGCCGACGGCGCCTTTTCCAAGGGGCCGTATAATTCGGTAACGCCCCGCAATGTCAGCTCGCTCCGTCATATCTCCACTTGCGCCGAACGGGCTTCAAGGCTGCCTTGAGGGCCCATTATGAGGTGCTTGAGGCCTCCGGGCAATGGTTTCCGGAACGCGTGGCCCGTTGCGCGGCCCGATGGTACCCTTCTTCCGGAAAGTGCCGCCGGAGCGCCCGCATCGCCGGAAGATTCGAGATACGAAGCCGGAGGATTCACAGAGGGGTAATGGGGAAAACAGCTGAGACGAGCACCAAGAACCTCCTTTTCCCGGAGGTCCTGCTCCTTCCAAAAGCTGAAAAGCTCGCGGTGCTGATTCCCCCCGACCGGTTGCATGCGTATCTTTTTTGCCTTCCGGCTGTCTTTCCGCCGAGTTACAGCGCGCGCAGTGTAATCGAAAGAATCCACGAGCTCGGCATCCGGGCGCTGGTGGACGCTGAAGCGGTACGGCGCTTCACAGAGGAGTGCGCCAGAGGCAGAAGGCCCCCTCCGGTTGAGATCGCTGCAGGAATCGCCCCTCAGTGCGGGCCTGAAGGGGGGTGGATTTATTCCTTTCCGAAGGTCGAGGAGCCGGAAGCTCTGACGCGGCTTCCTAATTACTTTCGTGCCGGCCAGACCATTGCGCAACGCGCCCCGGGAGGCGGGGGAAAAGAAGGCAAGGATGTGTGGGGAGAGCCTCTCGCCCCGCCTCCTTCGGAGCTTCCGCCTACAGGGGAAGGACTGCAGATCGACGGCGAAAGCCTGGTGGCTGAGCGGGACGGGTTTCTGGTTCAGCTTGAAGACGGCACTGTGACGCTGCTTCCGAACTGCAGAATCCCCGGGACCGTGCTTCTCGTTTACAGCCCCTTGGCAATAGTCGGAGGAGTTGCGATTTCAGGCAGCATTCCCCCTCGCGCTGTTCTGCAAGTCGAAGGCGATCTCCAAGTACGAGGCAATGTACACAGAGGAGCGAAGATTCAGGCCGGCGGCTCTGTTGTGATCGAGGGCGAAATACTGCGTGCTTCTATCAAGGCACGCGGCAATATCGTGTGTAAAGCCGCAACAAAAGCCACCCTTCATGCAGAAGGGAACATCAAGGTGTTGAGGCGCTTTTCAGGTGGGGCTGCGATCTGCACGAACGGTTGCTTTACTGCAGATGACGGCTCGGTGATCGAGAACTGCGTGATCGAGGCTCTCAGAGGAGTCGATATTTGGAACTGTGGTACAAGCGAGCGCGGCAAGTCCACGATCGCGGTCGGCCTCACGCAAGCTGTCGAACGCCAAATGGCCTCGGTGGAAGAAGAAATCCGCCGGCTCTCCACCCAAAGAGAAAAGGTGCTTGATGCGTTTTCCCGCGCGTACGGCCATATGGAAGAAGCCACAGCGAAGCGTTCCCTCTCAAAGGAAGAGAGAGCCCGCTTGAATCGCGAGCGGGAGGTCGTGGTTAAGCGCCAAGAGGAGATCGACCGGCGCATAGCGAGCCTTAAGGGCCGGCGCAACGAGCTTGATTCGAAGCGCAAGAGGTGCGTCGAAGCCGTGATACGCGTGCGGAACCGGGCCTGGCCGGTGGTACATTTTTGGGTCCGAAAGCGCCTCTTGGTGCAAACCACCCCGCTTGACGGCCCTCTTGTGGTGGTGGAGGGGCCTGATCACAGACTTCACGTGGAGCCTGAAGTGAATCCTTCCCGCGCTTCAGACGGGTGCGTGACGTCCGATCCTTCTTGACACGCGGGCTTTGCTCCCAGAGACTAAGACAAATTCGCACTCGGACAGGCCGCCTGCGGCTTAACTTACACCAAGAACGCGAGAACGGAGGCGCGGGGCTGTGGCCAAGCGAGAGCTTCAAGTCCAAACAACGCTTCAGGGCAGCGGGAAAGTGGTGGCGACATTGGAGGAGCTGGCGGATCTCGTCGCCCGTTACCGCGCCGCCGGTTTGGTCACTGTTTTCACCAACGGGTGCTTCGACCTTCTGCACGTGGGCCACGTGCGCTCTCTGGTTGACGCCAAGAAGCTGGGCGACCGGTTGATCGTTGCTGTAAACAGCGACAAATCCATTAGAGCCATGAAAGGACCGCCCCTTCCGATCTACCCCGAAAACGAGAGGGTTGAAATCCTCTGCGCTCTTGCATGTGTAGATCACGTCTTTGTTTTCGACGACCTGACCGTGGACCGCATTCTCGAAACAGTGCGGCCTGATATCCACGCAAAGGGCAGTGACTACAGTGTCGAGACTCTCCCGGAGCGCGAGACGGTTCTCGGGTACGGCGGGCGGATTGCGATCGTAGGCGGTCCGAAAACCCACTCCACGCGGGAGTTGATCCGCAAGATACGCTCGTTGAGCGAAGATAAGCGCATTTGACTTAAGGAATGCGCGACGAGGGAAGACGCGAGAAGGGCTATCCCGTTCGCGGCTGTACAGCGGCCAAGCGCCCAGAGTCTTACGCAGGTCCTCTAAGAGTTCGTCTTCTCGCGTCTTTTCTCGGAGCAAGCATTCCGCACCCACTAGATTGATTCCTGCGCGACGAGGGAAGAC
>CAZGYL010000474.1:0-4674 GCA_964529985.1 uncultured Planctomycetia bacterium
CACAAGGACACAAGTTGGTTTTCCGGCAGTTTAAAAGCGCCGAGCAACTTCACAAAACCCTGCAGAGCCCGCATGCGTGCGGTAGGACTTCGAGCGGCGCGCGCTGCGGCGATAAGTTCCGGGGCTGCTTCAGGACCAAGCCACCTGCTCAGAACCGCAATCGCTGTTTCGCGCAATTCACCTTCAGGACTTCTTGCAGCTTCTGATACGGTTTCAAGCGCTTGTTTGCCGCCGAGCGCGCCCAGGATTTCAAGCAGTGTACCGCCTACCGAGACGGGGACCCAGCGCCACGAGCGGGTGGCCGGATCCCAGCGCTTCTTGCGCAAAGCGGCTTTGGCTGAAACGGGCAGTGATTGCAAAGCTTCCGAGAGTTTGCCGGCGCAGTCCTCGCGGTCGGGCATGCGCAGGCATGCCGTGCGAAGTGCAGCCTGTGCGGCATCGAAGTCCTCGGGGTGTTCAGGGCTTACGACATTGCGGATCAAGAAGTCCAGGTCCTTTGGGGCGGCTGCAAGCCCAAGGGCACGGAACGCCTTTTGCCTTACGCGGGCTTCGGGGTCCCTGCAGGCGGCTTTGAGAATGTCGTTCGCCTCGGCTATCGCCCGCATGCCGGCAAGCTCAATGAGGACTTCCCGCATCGCACCCTTCGCGTTCTTAAGTCTTGAAAGAAGCTCCGAATCGACGCCCCTGCCTTTGAGATTCTGGAGGGCCTTCTTTGCCGCAGCCGCTATATCGGAATCCGGATCAACCGCCAGGCCCAGAAGCTTCTCAACGCAGCTCTGGTCACCTATTTCAGGTAACACCTCAAGTGCTGTCAGCCGCACGGTTTTCGGGCCGCCGGTTGCCGCCTGCAACAGCGCCGGAAGCGCGGCTGAGTCCTTGCGGTCTGCAAGCGCAAGCAGTAAACGCGCCTGCCTGCCCGGAGGAGCACCGGGTAAGGCTTTTGCAAGAGCTCTGGTGACTTGGGGGCCGGGAAGCTCCCTGGAAACTGTGAGCGCAAGAAGGAACATTGCCTTATCAGGGGAAGTGAGGTTTTGCCCGAGCAGCTCGACCCCTTCGGAGCCGCGCGCCAAAATGGCTCCGCGGGTGGCTTCAACCACACGCTGTTTCGGAACGTCGCTCCGGCGCACAAAGTCGTAAAGCGCGGCTGCCTCTTTCTTCAAGCCTTCCCGGAGCAGCTTTTCAGCACAAAGTATGCAGCCTTCGGCAGCAGCGGAGCGAACGGCTCTTTCGGTGCGCTTGCCTAAGATCTTCTTCAGCGCCTCAACAGCCGATTGAGTGCCGATGTGACCGAGCGCGGCTGCAGCCGCAGCGGCCGCTTCGGGATTCCCGGCTTCAAGGATCTTTATCAGCTCGGGAACCGCAAGCGGATCCCGGCGCACGCCTATGGAATTTATGATTCCTACCAGCAGTCGGCCTTTTGTCTTGTTGAGTGCGGCACGCAGAGCCGAATCAGCTTCAGGCCCTGGAATAACCTCGAATGCAATCCTCGCCCACGAGCTCAACTCGGGATCGCAGAGAAAGGGCTCAAGAGCAGGAACCGCTTTTTCTGTACCGTAAATGGCCAAGTACTTGCAGGCTATCGCCTTTTGCGCTTTTGGAGAGTCCGATCGCAGCACGGCGATCCAATGTTGCTCTTGATCCTTACCCTGCTGGGGTCCGGCCCACAGAAGGGCTCCTACACTGAGCAACGCGCATAAGACGGCGGTTGGATTTCGCATTGGATTTATCCTCGTTCTCGGGGTGGTTGTGGCTTTTTCTCTCATCGCGGATTTCCTCCTCTCACAGACGCCACGGTTCTCTGAGCGCCTCGGATCGGAGGCGATTGGCCTGTTCATCGCCGATGAACTCGTTTTTCCTTGGATCGTACTTCAGGGTGCGGTTGAGGAAGATTGCTATATTCGCTGCATGGCAGGCTATATGGGAGTAACAGGTGACATCAGCGCTTGCGCGAGGAGGCCTTCTGGACTTAACGCAGTTAAGAAAGTTGCGGATATGAAAGGTCGCAGGGTAGCCTCCGATGCTCGGGACCTTGCGGCCTTCGAGAAGTGCCGGGGAGCTTAGAACCAACTTCCCGCTGTCACCCGCCTCGACCCAGCCTTTGTCTCCTTCGAACCTCACGGGGCATGAGCCCAGAGGCAGCCACCCGTCGCTGCGAATGACAAGTTTCACTCCGTTGGCATAATATGCAACGACTCTGCCCTTCTCAGGCGGGTGGTACTCAACCGGAGCGGTTCCGTCCGCACCGACCGCCCATTGACAGAGATCCACGCAATGGGAGCCCCACTCAAGCACCCCTCCTCCCACAAGGCCTCCGCCTTTCTCGAAGTTGAACCCGTCAAGGAACCTGCGGTTGAAGGGCCGCCATGCTGCGGGCCCGAGGTACATGTCCCAGTCCACCTCGTCTTTTGCGGGCTGGGGCTCAGGCGACGCCCAACCGCTCATGGCAGTGCGCATGCCTCCGGGGTGCGCGTGTACCGCGCGAAGTCTGCCGAGCCTGCCTGTGCGCGCAAGCCAGCAGGCTACAGCGAAATGCGGTATGCTTCTTCTCTGCGTTCCGGCCTGAAATATGCGGGCCGTGCGCCGCATGGTTTCTGCGAGAATCAGGCTCTGGGAAATGTTCTTTGTGCACGGCTTTTCGCAGTACATATCCTTGCCTGCTCTTGCGGCGTAAACAGACATCGTCGTATGCCAGTTGGGTCCGGTCGCTATCATGACCGCATCGATATCCGGCCTTTCGAGGAGCTCGCGGAAATCCCGGTACATTTTGCAGTCTTTGTTGCCGTATTTGCGGTCTACGCGCGCCTTCGCAGCCTCCCTCCTGTACTTTTTAACGTCGCAGACCGCAACGTACTGAACGTCCGGCTCATTAAGAAAACAGCCCAGAAGGTAGGTCCCCCTGTTTCCGATCCCTATCCCTCCCACTACAACCCTGTCGCTGGGAACGACGACTCCCTCGGTGCCGAAAACCGAAGCTTTCACCGCCTGGGGCATTCCGAAAGCAGCGCCGGCTCCGAGAGCGGTTCTAAGAAATCTCCTGCGGCTCTTAAGACTCTTGTTTCTGAACGGCATTCTGTTCTCTCCTTTCAGGAAAGCACTTTTTCTCTTTTGGTCGCAGAAATTTACAAAAACACCTGCTTTTCCTAAGGCGCGGCGGGCACGTTGACGCCGACCCTGCCCGCAGGCCTTTTGTGACGCCTTATCTCAAGCTGGTGATCTTTAAGAAGCCGAGTCAGGCGCTCTACAACAGTAGGGTACTTGTCCGCAACGTTGTGTTTTTCTCCGATATCCTTTGAAAGATCAAACAGAAGAAGAGGCAGTTTCTTCTTGGGGCCCACTGTCGTGCGCGAGCCGGGCAGGTGCAGCTTCCAGCGACCTGCACGCACAGCGCGCATGTAAAGGAAGTACGCCCGGTGAGGGCTTTCGGCACCGGGTTTTCCCGCCATAAGCGGCCAGATGTTTTTTCCGTCGATGATTCGGTCAGCGGGAAGCGGAATCCCCGCCAAGTGGGCGAACGTAGGGAGAATATCGATCGTTGCAGCCACCTCCCTACATACTTTGCCTGCGGGTATTTTCCCCGGCCACCACATGATGCAGGGAACGCGCATTCCGCCTTCAAACCACGTGAACTTGCCGTCGCGGAGCGGAAGGGCGCAGCCGCCGTGCTCTCCTTTTGCAAGCCATGGGCCGTTATCCGAGGTGAAGACGACAAGTGTGCGCTCCTGGAGGCGCAAAGCCCGCAAGGTGGTCAGTATTTGGCCGACAGACCAATCGATCTCCTCAATGACATCGCCGTAAAGGCCGCGCGCGCTCACCCCTCGAAACTGCTTTGACACATGAAGAGGCACGTGCGGCATGGTATGCGCGAGATAGAGGAAAAACGGGCGGCTTTTATTTTTTACAATGAAACGGATCGCCTCTTCGGTGTATCTCTTGGTCAGGGTGTTTTGATCGGCCGGATGCTCGACCATCTTTTCGTTGCGGAAAACAGGCGGGCCTTTCCTGCCGTTGATTGTTATGGACATATCGTTCGAGTAGGGGATGCCGAAATAGTAGTCAAAGCCTTGGCGCGTCGGCAGGAACGGTTTGAGGTGGCCTAAGTGCCACTTGCCTATGCAGGCTGTGGCATAGTGCTTCTTCTTGAGCAGCTCAGCTATGGTCATTTCGTTGGGATGGAGTCCTGCGCGGCTGCGGGGGAAATACACGCCCGTGACACCCACGCGGTGGCAGTAGCAGCCGGTCAGAAGGGAAGCTCTGGAGGCTGAGCAAACCGGGGCCCCCACGTAGAAATCAGTGAACTTCATTCCCTCACGCGCCATGAGGTCCAGGTTGGGAGTCTTAATGAGCGGCGAGCCGAAACAGCCTACATCTTGGTAGCCTTGGTCATCTGTGAAAATGATAATGAAGTTGGGCGGTGAAGACTCTTCGCACTGCACCCATGCAGCACATAGGACCGACAAGAAGCCTAAGCAATACAAAGTGCGCATGATGTTCCTCCTCCTAAGGTTTAAAGAATGCCGGCCGAGAAAGCAAGGGAGGGAGGGCTTCAGGAGTGTTGGATCTCAAGGGCAGTCAGCCTGAGGAGGTTGGGGGGCGGGGCCTCCGGCAAAAAGGTAAGCCAGAAGAGCTGTCACGTCTGAGAGGTCAACGGCTCCATCGTTGTTGACATCTCCTGCT
>CAZGYL010000475.1:0-4667 GCA_964529985.1 uncultured Planctomycetia bacterium
GGGGAAACTTCAGATTGGCCCCGGGCTCGATAGGAATCGATGCCGGTTTTGGCGATCCTCCGTGCGATTTTGTTTTTCTTTCCGGAGACTTTGAAGGAGATCCGCCGTTTGACGACCCCGCCACTCCGAATCAGGGCGGCGGAAAGCCCGCCTATCGCGATATAGGTGCGGATGAGTATCTGCCGGTTTTCATTAGGGCGGATTCAAACGCCGACGGTGCGGTCGATATCGGAGATCCGGTCTCAGTGCTTGATTATCTCTTCCGGTATCGGCCGGTAAGCTGCGATGATGCGGCCGACGGAAACGATGACGGCGCCCTTGATATAGCTGACGCAGTGTGGGTTCTGTCATACCTTTTTGCTGCGGGGCCGCCTCCTCCCGCACCTTTCCCCACCCCTGGAATCGATCCGACCCCCGACTCCCTGGGCTGCGCTTATTACGGTGCTTATCCCACTCCCTGACCAAACCTGTGGTGAGGGATAATCAGGTCACTCGAACGGAGGTTTGTTCGGGTCGCCCGGAAAGATTTTCAGAATTCTTCCTGCGATTATTATCCGGCCCGCAGCTTCAAGGTCATCGGCGTAAAAGCAGCGGGTGAAGGCGCGGCGCGCCGCATTCTTCTCCCCCAGCCTTAGAAGCGCCAGGCCCAGAAAGTACCAAACGGCCGGTTCCAGATCCTTGAGCTCTTCAAGAACGCTTCGGGCCTTCTGCCATTTGCCCAGGCGCAGATAACAGTAGCCGCGCATGAAACGGAAAAAGGGGTCCTGCTTTTCCGCTTCGGGTGAGAGTGCTGAAAGGCATTCTTGCCATTGATCGCTCTCAAAGCTAAGAAGCGCGACGTAGTGCGAACGTCTCTCAGCTGTGCGCCCTGTGGCCGGAAGTCGGCTTACGATTTGAAGCGCGGTTTGGACGTCTCCCCGCATGTAGGCCGCTTCGGCGCTCAGCGGCATTGTGGGTTTGCCGAGGATCCGGCAGAGGAGCAAGACCGGAAAGCGAAAGATCCAGAATCCCAATGTATCGCCGATTCCGGCCGAGTCCGTCCGTGAAGCGTCCTCTCCGTACCTCGCCCAGTAGGTGTTCTTGAGCTCTTCAGGCTCGAACCTGGCCGCTATTTGCTCCTCCAGGACGAGAAGCAGGCGCGGAGCCACAAACTCGTTGTAAAGTGCGGGGGAGTCGGCGAATTCAGAAAGCAGGCCCAGGTCCTTTCCCTGCAAAGCGGCTGTCAGGCGCACAAGCCCGGCGCTTGCCGGATTGTCGGGGTGAGTGAGAAGCCGCGCTGCTCCCGCCGAATCCGCCGCCTGTTGGAGCCTCCCTCTGTCAAGCTCTATCACCGCTTTGAGAAAGTAGGGCAAGTGGCCTGAATCGGAAGCGTTTTCAACGAACGGCTTTAGGACTTCGAGGGCTTCCTCGGAGCGATCAAGCTCATGGAGGGCAAGAGCTTTGAGACAGCAAGCTCTACGGCAGTTCGGCTGCCGGCTGAGTACCTTTTCCGCGCACTCCAAAGCGGCCTTCGGGTTCCCGCCTACAGCGGCCCTGTACCCTTGTTTCAGCAAGCGGTGTTTTTGCATAGGCCGTATGTTACGAAGCGGGAGCCTGAGAATCCAGACTCAGCGTGTCGGGATCTCAGGCTGGAGAACCGCTGCCAGTACGGCCATTTGAGCCCAGATGCGGTTTTCCGCTTCGTCGTAGACCGCAGAAGCAGGCCCGTCAAGTACGCCGTCCGTAACCACCACGTTACGCCGTACGGGAAGGCAGTGGAGGAAAAATGCGTTGTCGGTGAGCGCCATGAGCTCTTCGGTAACCTTCCAAGAGCGGAACTCTTTCCGCTTCCGGAGCTCCCGGTCGTGATCGGACCAGCAAGGTATGCTGGTCCAACTTTTTGCGTAAACAACATGAGCTCCTCGGGCACCCTCTGTCTGGTCCCGTACTACAGCCAAATTACCTCCGTTGGAGCGCGCAAGTTCTCTTGCGCGCTGCATAATTTCAGGATCGGGATCGTATGTATCGGGACAGGCCAGAGTTATCTCCAGACCAAGGTGTGCGGCCGCAAAAAGGGCTGAATGGGTGACCGAAAGCGGGAGTGCTTTAGGGTGCCACGTCCAGGTGAGAAGAAAGCGTTTGCCGCGGGGGTCTTCCAGGCGTTCGAGTACGGTGAGGGCGTCGGCAAGTCCCTGGCACGGGTGGAAAAGAGCGGACTCCATATTAATGACGGGAATCGAGGTGTACCGCGCGAAACTCCGCAGCATTTGATCTTTACGGTCTTCCTCCCAAGAGCTGAAGGTCGGAAAAGCGCGCACAGCAAGCACATCGGCATAGCGATCGAGCACTCGTGCCGCTTCTTTCACATGCTCGCCGGCCTTTCCGTCCATAACGGTTCCGTCTCGGAACTCGATCGCCCAAGCGTCACTGCCGGCATTAAGTACGATCGCACGCCCTCCCAACCGTTCCATTGCTATCTGGAAGGACAGCCGGCTATCAGTGTTTTCCCTTCCAGGGAAGGTAAAGCACGCCCGTTTTTCGCTGCACGCGCAGCCTGAAGAAGCTCCAGAATCGTCTCGGTGCGGAAATCGCCCAACGAGAGAAAATCTCTGCCTGAAATGTTCATGAAGACCTCCCGATACCCACGTCGGTTATTATGCCGCTCATCGCCCTATGGGCCGCTCATCGCCCTATGGGCAGGAATAGTCCTCGCAGCTGAGGGGCGGATCGCCTTGAGGCGGCGCTGTGGGATCCACGCCGCAGTCGGGAAAAGGCGCGGGAAGGGAGCCGGCTCCACCGAAGAGATAACCCAGAAGTGCTATTGCATCGGCGACGTTGACCTTCTCGTCGTCGTTGCTGTCGGCGGCGTTCACGCAGGGAACACTCTGGCCGCCGAAAAGATAGCCTAATGTGGTTATTGCATCAGCCACGTTCCTCTTCCCGTCGTTGTTGACATCTCCACGGCGGAATTGCACAGGGGCGACACCGCAGGGGGTATCCGCGGCAGTCACCTCAATATCGTATTCGATTGCAACTTGATTGGGATTGGCAACGACAATGTAAAGCATCTCTCCGGCCGTAAGATCCGAACACTCAAGCAACCACACCTCAGGTGCAAGAGAAGATTCCATCGCACTGAAATCCGCAACAACCCCGCCCTGCTCGTCGACTTCGACCGACTTGCCCTTTCGAATAAAGAAATCAAGATCGTAATCGCCGTGTGGTGTTACGGTAATAGTCAGCTCTCTGGGCGGAGTCGGTACAACCACCGTGTACTGCTGAGCGCCAAGTATATTCGCTTGAGCTGTAGCTATGGCGCGGGCCACACCGCCGTGACTTTCGCCCGGTTTGATCGGCAGGGTACACCCGTTTACCTCAACTATCAAAGAGCCGCTTACCATCCCGCCCGAGTCATTCAGAATCCATAGATACAGATCGCCGCCAGGGAGGAGCTCGCCCGGCCCGAGGCATGTTTCCTCAAAACCGCCTGCGAAGTCCACAATGGTCTCGGTTTGGAGGCCGTCGCTTGTGAAGAGGTTCGGCTCGTTGTAGCGCAAAGCGATTATCACCTCTTGAGTTGTGCTTGCGGACTCAAAGCGGACGTAAAGCGAATCGGCGTCGGCGGGAACGTGAAAGCGGTACTGCTGTCCGTCGGGCGAAACACGTTTATCCTGCGGCGTATCGTCGCCCGGCAGAAAAACGTCCGCTGCAGTTCCGGACTCAAGATCTACGAGAGCTCCGTCAAGGTAGGCTGTAAGCACGAAGTTCCCACCTACTTTGCTCGTCGTACCAAGCACTATGTAGTACCTGCCGGACTTGAGATTCTCTCCCCAAAGCCCCAGCTCTTCCTTCCCGAAAGGACTCATCCCGCCGAAATCCGCGATGATGCGCCCCTCGGGAGTATGATCCACGGGTTCGCCGAAGCGTACAAAGAAATCAAAATCCTTTTGGGGATCTTCAGCAGCAAGCTCTATCAGAAGGCTTTTGGTTCCTTCAGGGACCTCGATAACAAGCTGCAGGTTGAAATCGATCCATATGCGGTCCTCCGGCAGGTCCGGGATGTCCGGAAGCTTCCCTGAAAAAGGAACGCCGTCTTCCAAAAAGACTTCCTGCTTGTTTGGCGGCCAAAGCAAGGCGGCCTGTACGATCTTCTTGCAGAAATCCGGAGAGATTGCAGCTTGTGCTGGTGGGGGCGAAATTCCTGCTGCAAGCGCAAACAAAAAAAGCCCGTAAACCGCCGCTCGATTTCTTCCAGTCATGGTTCCCACCCGATTTCGCAGTGCACCTTTTCCGCCCTGCGGGCCTCTTGAGCGCCAGGCCGCCGCACACAGCTAGGGTAAGGGCAAGCGGCTCCGGGGGCAAGACCGTTTTGCCGTAACGTCCGGCCTTGCAGCCCGGGGGCCCGGAGGCTTACGATAGCGCCACCGAAGCCTGAGACCGCCTGCACCGGGCGGGCGGTGGAAACCAGAGGTTCCGCCGATCGAAAGCGGCAAAGGAGGATCTCATGCCTGGGACAATGAAAGCGCAGGTATTCTACGAGCCTGAGAAGATGCAGCTTGAGGAGGTTCCCATTCCGGCTGTCGGCCCGGACGAGGTTCTCGTGCGGGTCAAAGCGTGCGGAATCTGCGGGTCCGATGTGGCGTACTACTTCGGCGACAGCTCTCTTGAGACCGAAACGGGGAAAGGCC
>CAZGYL010000476.1:0-4665 GCA_964529985.1 uncultured Planctomycetia bacterium
ATCGGTGGTCCCGTCGCTCGACCACCATATAAACCCTTCAAGTTGAGCGCCTCGATCCGCATCGCAGAACTCGGCATCGAAGGTGTAACTTGCGCCCGGCAGAAGAGGCTCCAGATTTCTTCCAGGCCTGCCTGAAAGAGCGATGGCCTCCTCAAAAACGTAAAGGTAACGGCCTTCGGTACCTGAAACACGGCAGGCGGCCCGCCAGTAGGTGCCGTCGGGGTGAGAGCCGGGCGGAGCCGGGCTGCGGGCCTGCCCTCGGTCTGTGAAATCCGTGTTCTCTCCCCAAATGTTTCCGTCCGTACTGTAGCCGAATTGTTCGTAGCCCGGTTGCGTGCTTATGGGCGGGTATGGGATGTCGGCCCTGCGTGCGTTGGTTGAATCTATATACAGGTGCAATGTGTCCTCGAGATAAGCCATATTCGAGGTGTTTGAGGATCCGAAGGTTTCATGATCGTCGTCTGAGACTTCTGCAAGAACGTATAGGTATTCGCCGTCGTGCGCCAAATAGAGATCCACGCGGCAATCGTCCGGGCCGTCGATCGTGCGGCAGACGGTTGTTCCGAGCTGTGAAGGACTTCCGGCCCGCCCGTCACCGGGGTAAAAAGATATCCCTAGGCCGAGCGACTTTATGGCCCTCCAATCAGAAGGGTCCCCATCGATAACGACAGCTTCTGTAACGTAAGGGACTTGAATCTCGGGCCGTTGTGCCGAAGCGATCGTAGCAAGAACCAGGAGCGCAAGGTGCATGACCCGGCCTCCTGTCAGCGGTCTATTTGTATCGCCGAACTGTCAATGCGCGTCGGTAAGACCGCGCCCAAAACCCGATGGTATGAAAAGGGACTCTTGTACTTCAAGACGGCTTCGGCGTCGAATGATTGAGGAGCGCCTCAGGACTGCGGAATGATTGCGCGGAGGGTCGCCAGAAGCGTCGAAGTGTCGATCGGCTTTTGAAAAATTCCACTCACCCCCAGAGGGGTCGTATCGACAGTCATCGCCAACTGATCTCCTACGGAGCTGAGGAGGTAGACCGGGACATCACTTCCAAGCGCGCGGATCTCCTTCACAAAGTTTGTGCCGGCATCGATTTCTTCCATCATAAGATCCGCAATGACCAGATCGGGCTTCTCCGACTTGAATTTCTCAAGGCCTTCCTCAGCACTGCGCGCGCCTATCATCCGATAGCCGTTCTTTTCGAGAACGAGCTTA
This sequence comes from uncultured Planctomycetia bacterium, assembly GCA_964529985.1. Lineage (GTDB taxonomy): Bacteria > Planctomycetota > UBA8108 > UBA8890 > UBA8898 > CAZGYL01. The sequence continues at coordinate 1,210 of CAZGYL010000476.1, forward strand.
AGCGTCATAAGGACATCTTCGTCGTCATCGACGCACAGAATTTTCGGTCTTGCCTCTGCCATCGGTACTACCTCCCTTGCAGCGCGCTTTGCGAAGGCCGCCGCTCCGCAGTACGTGAGGCAGCCTCCAGAGCCCTTATGATAAAGGATTCGTCTCCATGGTGAAGCACCTCCAACAGAAAAGATACGGCTCTCTGCAGGTTCTCAGCCGCTTTTTCGCTGAGTGCGCTTCCGAAACCATCGAAAACATAGCCGCGGATCCCGAGAAGAAAAGCTTTCGGCTGAGCGGCGAAAAGCTCCGCTGCAAGCGCGACAACGGCACCCGGGGAGACGCTGTGGGTCGTGAACGAAAAGGTTGAGGCCGGCCGGACCGGTTCCAATCGGAAAGGCTCCGGGCCGCTTCGGGCGGCATCGGCGAAGATTACAATATTGTTGCGGCTTAAAGCCTCCGCATCCTCAAGACCCAACTGAAAAGCGCTCTGCACGTTCACGCCTTCCAGGTCAGCCTCCTCAATGCGCTCTGCAAGCGCTGGACCCAGGCCGTCATCGAAACGCCCCGGATTTCCGTAGCCGATGAGAAGGACTTTCCCAGCCACACCTTGCTCCTTCAAGTACGCGTCTTTGAATCCAGGAGATTGCCCTCGGCATCCCGCACCTCAACTACAAGGGGCATCGCGCCAAGAGCGTGGGTGGCGCAGGACAAACAGGGGTCGTACGCCCTGATGGCAACCTCCACTCGGTTCAGTAGACCTTCCGTGATCTGCTTGCCCTGCAGATACCGCTCGGCGACCCTTGCAACCGCCCGGTTCATGGGCTCGTTGTTGTTTGTCGTCGAAACGATCAGGTTTGCCATTGTGACCCGATCGTTTTCATCAACGCGGTAATGGTGAAAAAGAGTGCCTCGAGGAGCTTCAATCACCCCGACGGTTTCGAAACGGCGCTCACCCTTTACCACCAGGTCGTCGCCCTGCAGGTCGGGGTCGTGCAAGAGCTGGTTGATCTTCTCAACCGCATGCAGGAGCTCGATCATTCGAGCCCAGTGATAAGCCAAGCTGATATTGCAGGGTCTTGAGCCCACTAGGGCGAAGAAATCACGCCGTGCAACCTCCGCCTCTTCGGTGTCGATCCTCTCGCATGCATTGATACGGGCAAGCGGTCCGACCCGGTACCAACCCGCCTCAGGCCCGAGGGTCTTTATGAAGGGAAACTTCATGTAAGACCAATGTTTAACTTCCTCAGCCAAATAATCCGCGTAATGCTGGTAGTCCACACCGTCGAAGATGATCTGCCCGCGCGGATCCACCGCCCTGAGGAATCCATGGTAGAGGTCCAGTGTGCCGTCGGCCTGAACCAGCGAAAGGTGGTTTGAATCGAAAGAACCGAAAGAAGCGATCTCCTCCAAATGTTCGGAAGTATAGTCGCGGGCGATCTTCACGGCGTTGCGCGCCCATTCCAGCGCCTGTTCTATCCCGGGCATGGAATCTTCGCCTTTAAGCAGGAAATCGCGTTCCGCCGGTGTAAGGTTCTTATTGACACCGCCCGGGATCGCGCCGGTACCGTGAATCTTCTTTCCGGCGGTCAAGCGTATCGTCTCCTGGCCGTATTTGCGAAGCAACACGCCTTGTTTGGCGATTTCAGGGTAACGCCGCGCCACCCCGATTATGTTGCGCACCGCCGGGTCCGCATCGAATCCGAATAGAAGATCCGGTGAAGCAAGGTGAAAGAAATGCAGAGCATGAGACTGCAGAATCTGGCCGTAGTGCATGAGGCGGCGCATTTTTTCGGCCGTGGAGGTCAGGTTCTCGCCGCCTACGATTCTGTCCATAGCCTTTGCAGCAGCCAGGTGGTGGCTCACCGGGCAGATGCCGCAAAGCCGCTGGACCAGAACCGGTACTTCCCAGAAGGGCCTTCCGAGGATAAAACGCTCGAACCCGCGGAACTCGACGATATGCAGGCGGGTGCGCAGCACGTTGCCTTTTTCGTCAAGCAGAATCGTTACCTTGCCGTGGCCTTCCACTCGGGTGACCGGTTCTATGGTTATTTTCTTTGCACCGTTCTCAGTGCTCATGTTTCCTTTCTCCTGCTCCAGACTCAATCATACTTCAGTGCCTGATAGCTGAGTTTCACCGGCTCGCCCTTCAGGATCGCGGTGAGAAGCTCCCAGAATGCCTGTGCGGGGGGAGGACAACCGGGCAAAAAGTAGTCGATCTTCACTACTTCTTGACAGGGGTAAACCCGATCGAGCATCAGCGGTAGATCCTCATCGCCGGGGAGCCGCCCCGTCGGATTGTAAACCGTAGGTCCGGATTGAAAGGCCTCCTTGAGGCACTCGTCCATCGGGACGAAATTCCGCAGCGCAGGAATGCCGCCCATGATCGCACAGTCACCTACCGCAACAAGTATCTCGCAGTTTTTTCTGAAGTCCTCCAAAACGCGGACGTTTTCCTCATTGCAGCATCCCCCCTCGATCAGGCCGATCTTGCAGCGTCCCGTAAACTCTTTCAGATCATCGATCGGGGACTTGTCGAAATCGACAAGATCGATCAGCTGAAGGATCTTCTCATCGATGTCAAGAAGGGACATGTGGCAGCCGAAACAACCTGCCAGCGACGTAGTTGCGACTTTCGGCTTTTCCATGGCTCTCACCGTTCTTTCTGGGAAGTCGGCATTCGGCGCTTCAACTCGATCTCCGTCCCTATGGGCTCGTAATCGTAAAGGCGCTCTCCAATGGGAACCGTGTAGCCGGCGCGCTTGCGTAGAAGAGCTCCGACCGGGCATACTGCAAGCGCCTTGTCGCGCGGGCTGCAAGGGACCTCGTTCAAGGTCCGCCAGGCGCCTGCAATGACTCTCTTATCTTTGCTTCGTCCCGAGAAGCCGAAGAGCTCTTTTTCGTCCAGATCTCTGGAGGCCCTCACGCAGCGTGCACAAAGGATGCAGCGGTTGTGGTCAAGCCACACCTCGGGGTGTGACATGTCAACCGGGCGCTTCGGAAAAAGATAAGGGTGTCTGGGGCCGGTGATGCCCAAGCGGTACGCCAAAGCCTGCAGCTCGCAGTTCCCGCTTTTTTCGCAGAACATGCAGAAGTGGTTTCCTTCCACAAAGAGCATTTCGACCACAGAACGCCGTAGATCGAGCAGCTCCTCGGTTTCGCACTCGACCACCATACCGGGAGCGGCGGGCTGAATGCATGAAGCTACGAATCTGCCGTTCGCCTTCACCGTGCAGACGCGGCAGCTGCCGTGGTGCCCGAGTTCGGGGTGGTAGCAGAGGCGCGGGATGTAGATTCCGGCGCGCTCTGCAGCCTGCAGAATGGTCTCACCGGGTTTGGCCTTCACTTCGCGGCCGTCGATCATGAAGGAGAATTCTTCGCTCATAGGCTGACTCCGTATTTCAATCGCCCGCTTTCTTTACGGGTCTCTGCACCTCCCGAGCTGTTTTCAGTGCCGCGGCAAGGTCG
>CAZGYL010000477.1:0-4661 GCA_964529985.1 uncultured Planctomycetia bacterium
CCGGAAAGGGAGGCGGTAAAGGACCAGCCGCAGAAAACAGATATTGCAAGGTCGCGATAGCGTCTCCCACGTTCAACTTGCCATCGTCGTTGGTGTCGGCCGCATCGGCACACGAGGGGGAAGGCCCGCCTCCGAACAGATACCCTAGGACGAAGATGGCATCAGCGATATCCACCTTTCCGTCCGCGTTGACATCGCCTCGGAAGAACTCAATGCCCGCTGCGCCACTATCCCAGAGCCGTTCCGGCCTTCCCATGACAAGATAATACTGTAGGCCCGGGACGAAAGGGCTTCCGTAACCAAGGAGAATGTCGTTATATCCATCCGAGTTCAGATCTCCGGCCGGTGCGGCGATATCCAAGGCGCCGAGGCCCTCTACCGCAAGGTCGCAGGCTCGGTCTCCGAGGACGTTGAAGTCCCGGGTTCTTGCTGAGAACAAGTCGAAGCCGTACAGGAGCAGCACGCGTTCAAACATGTCACCCGAGCCCCTCTTGACAACAGGAAGGAGGAATTCCCCAATGCCGTCGCCGTCAAAATCACCAATGTAGTTTAGGACCCGTCTGCCGCCCGCAGGGTTGATGGTAACCTCATAGCTCCGGCTGATGCCGCCGAACGTCCATTTTGAACCGATCCACGTCGTATCGAAGGTCGGATCGAAGACGCTTCCAATCGAATCCCATGCAAAAGCGGGTGCGAAAAAGAACCCTCCAACCATAGTCGGGGGTTCTCCGGGTTTGACCGGGGGCTCAAATGTGACTGTTTTCAATGCAAAACCGGTCGTTCCGAAGGCATCCATGACCGCGGGGCCGCGAAGCATCAGGCCGGGGATCCCGGCTTCTTTTGCCGGAGCCCTGAGAACAGAAATCAACTCGTTGAAGCTTATGTCTTCTCCTGCAAGAGATTCAAGGCTTTGTGGGGAAAGGACGGCCAATATGTAATCCGACGAGTCACCTGAACCGGAAGCAATGATCTCGGGAGGCCACGCGTCATCGAACTCTCCTCCGGGAACGAACCACAGGCCGTTCTCAACAAAAACGGCAACTACTTGTGCCAAAAGTTCGTTCTGGGATATACGGCCCGCCTTTCGCGTCCACACCCCGCCGTAAGTTATCAAGCAACCTTCGGCACCTCCGGGTCTCCTTAGCAGGCAAACCAAATCTGCGCTGCCGTCAAGATTGAGATCTCCGGGCATATACGCCGCCGCAAGGGGCCTTTCCGCTTCTGACGAAAGATCCACCACCATGAACGAAGAGCCCGGCTCCAACGTAGTACTTTGAAGAAGGTCGGTCCGCCCGAAGACGATTCCAAAGGCACTCTTTCCTGTATCGAAGTCGATCGTTACGCAAAGGTCGGACAGGCCGTCCCCGTCAAAGTCCCCGGAGTCGATGACCCTGACTTTGGCTGGCTCTTGCACGTCGAGCTTCAATACCGATTTTACCCGGTGGGCACCTTCCTTGATATCTAATTCGGGGTCCTGTGCCGTTTCCGATGAAATCACCAAAAGTCTGCTCCCTTCGGGTGATTCACAAGCTACAATGATCTCGCCTTGTCCGTCACCTGTAATATCTCCCGCCAAGATCGCACTTTGGATCGTAAGGTCCGGATCAGTGGAATGTATCTTACAGACTCCTTTGCCTATGAGCCTGTCAAGTCTGAGCACACGCGTAGCTCGGCTTTCAGGATATTTATATGAGACAGGTTCTTCTGAGACCCGGCCGTCGCTTCTTGCAGCCGTCAAAAATACTTCGAGCCCGGGTTCTCCCGGAGGAATCGCCGCCTCTGCAGCCGATCGGGAAAAGACTTTTGTTTCGGCCGCTTCTTTTCCGTCAAAATGCACACGCAGAGAATCGTCAAACCCCGAACCCAGGAGCAACAGCTTGTCGGGAGAAAGCGAAAAGGCGTAAGTGAGGGAAAGGGCGCTTTCGGCCGGAAAAGGCAGGGGGAGAAAGGATACGAACAACTTTTCGGCCGAATGCCAAGCGCTCGATACAGCGAAGGTCTCGCGTTGTTCGAAGGACACTTTGAATGCCGCTTTTCCGAGCTCCTCTTTTTGAAAGAATCCTTCCAGATACGGGAGCTGGAGCGATAGCTCTTCGGGCCTACCAGGCAAGCCCCGAATTAACCCTATCTGTCCCGCACGAGGGATTTTTGTCTTGCCGTAAAAAACGGACCTTGCAGGGCAGCCGACAACGAAGTCCGGAAACCCATCGGCATCCAAGTCCGAGACAGGCAAGACATTGGTAGCCCCGGCATCCGTCAATCCGTATCGCGGGTCCTGGCTTGTAAAAGGCGGAGATTGAAGAGAAGTCGCACGTCCGGGTACAAGGTCCTGCGGGGTCCTTAAAGTCTTAAGTTCCGGGCGCGGGGCACCGTAAAGGATAAAGCCTTGGGCCGGTTTTTCTTGTATCTCGCGCTTGATTGTGGAAGCCAATAGGTCTGCGTAGCCATCGGCATCTACGTCCCCGGCCGAACCGCTCACAAAAATGTGGTCCAAAACCCAGGCCGCATCACCTAAACCCTCGGCGGATTCTGGTAGTCTCGTACCACCAAAAACCACATAGGTCTTACAATACGAAAGAAGGTCCGCCAAGATGGGATCCCCGTTTGCCGCAGTGATCGCCACATCACCGAGATCGTCGCCGTCAACGTCTCCGGCTGCAGAAAGTGCGGCCGGAAAGGCGTAAGAAGAATCGCGGGAGAGGACGACGAAACCATGCTGTTCTATCAGCGCATCGACGCTGCCCTCAGCCGGCCAATCGCGTCTCCCTTGAACTGCGTAGAGAGCGCCGTGCCAGTCCGGCCAATTTTCCGACTGAAGACCCCTAGGACGCCTCACACCGATAAGGATGTCATTGTAGCCGTCACCGTCAAAGTCCACCGTTCCTCTAAGGACTGAAACGGTGGAATTCGTGATTCCGTTTCCAGAGCGATATAGGAAAAGTTCAGGGAAACCGTCGGGGCTCAAGATCTTCGTTGATCGGAAGGCCCGCTCGATCAGGTTGAACGTCCCGCCCGGCAGCGATCGGCCTCCAAAAACAAGAAGCAGCCATGACCGTGCAATCACGGGTGAGTCGGGAGCCGTTACCCCGAAGGGTCCGATGAGAAAATCCCCATAGCCGTCTCCGTCCACATCTCCGACTCCGGCCGCTCCCACGTTATCAACAAGAAGATCAGGGGCACCTTCGAAAAAAGTAGTCTGAAAGCGAGGATCGGCCGGAGTTGTTTTTCCCGCGGAAAACTCCTTCAGGTAGAGCACGCAAAACGGAAACTCCTGCGAATCTAAGGCTGCAAGAAGGTCTTCTCTGCCATCGCCGTTTACGTCGGGACATTGGACTATCCTTCTTCCCCCTTCTACTTCCAGGACCATGGCTGTTTCCACAAGATTGTGGGGCCAGAGAGCTTCCCTCTCTTGGGCCAAAAGGTTCAGCAAAAGAATCAATCCTGCACTCATGACAGCCTCCTAGCGTCTTTCGACCATTGCTACCGGAACAGGCTCGGCGGCGGCTTCGGGTATGAAGGCGAATCCCGTGTATACTTTACCCTCCGGTCCTCTGGCCTCAAATCTGTACTCATCCGGTGAAAGCGGGCCGACGTAACTTATGTTCCCGTCCTCTACAATGCAGGATCGAAGCTTCCGCCCTTGTAGGTCGTATACCCTCAGGTTTCTCAGCCTCGCCGGTGCCTCCATTCTTACACGAATCGTACGACCATGCTCAAGTAAAACCTCCAAGGGTTTGTCTGCCGGAATGGTGACATTTTGGGCGAGATAGGGGCGGAATCGCGTGGATCGTACAAGGATGTCGAAAGTTCCCACAGGCGCCTTTTTTACCTTCGCTTTTCCGCGACGTACGTGGACCAACTCGTGCTCAACTCGTTCGGCAGTGCCCGGCAGAAAGAAATCTACGGCCATAAATTGAAGGTCCACAGCATATTCGGACCAGAGAACATGTAGAGCGAGAATTGCTCGGTCATGTGTTTCTTCTTGTTCCGGCCGGCGTTTGCTCAGCGTTATAACGGCCCGTTCCTGATCCGGCTTTATGATGTCTGAACCGAGGGTGTTGCCTCTTCCATACGCTTCGGCCTTAACAGGGCGGTACGGCAGGCCGAGAGCGACAAATCGTCCTTTTCCATCATATTCAATGCGGGGCTTGAGCAACTGCCAGCCCTCTTGGATTACGTCATCCTGCAGTAGGCCGGCCATGACGACCGTGCCTTTGACATAGAAACGGATTTTGGCCTTCGGGATCGGATTTCCGTCAGCGTCTACCACAATTCCCTGAACCGTCCTTCCTTGTTTCATAACGAGACTCAAGGAAGTATTTCGGGCTACCAGCACCACGGCCGGGTTGTCCTCAGCCGGTACGTAATAGCGCCGTTGAACGTTGACTGCGTATTTTCCAACAGGGAGCCCTTTCAGGAAAACCGAACCGTCAGCGCCCGTTACACCGATCCAAGGAGGCGCTCCTTCATAAAGGTGCTGCAGGCAAGGACCGGACAGGTGGAGCCAAGCGCGGGGCACATCGAGCGGCCTTAGCTTCACCTTCGCTGACGGAATCGGGTTACCTTCAGTGTCAAGTACACTGACGAAGACAGAACCGGGCTCTTTAAGCCGCACGACCACCGGTTCTTCGTTCCTTTCGGCAGGCCTCTCCATTCTCACA
>CAZGYL010000478.1:0-1220 GCA_964529985.1 uncultured Planctomycetia bacterium
GGTCCCTCCGGACAAGAGACTGCGGCCTAGAGAGAGAAAACTCCTGGAAAACGTTGCAGGAAAGCTCGACTCGGTGCCTTACACCTACCCGCTTATTATCGTTATCTGCGGATACGAAAGCGGGACGGTTGTCGAGCCCGCCCCTCCGAGGGGAGGACGGCCCGGGAAAAAACTCCACGGGGACAACGGTACACCGCGAGGGTATGAAGCGACAGCGAAAGCAGCAGGAGGCGGAAAGGTGAGTTTTTATCCGGTAGGCCCTCAGTACGACTACCTGCCGGTACCTGTTGATCCGAGAAGTGTGGGTTTCCCGGAGCGCGGTTTGTTGCGGATACGCTATCGATTTGAAGGCCCGGATCCCAAAGTCGGTGGCTGGAGCAGTCGCGATTATGACAGGATAGTGGAGTACTCTGGCATCGCGAACCGGCCTGTGCCCGGCGACAAGAGCTATCCGGCCTTTATAGGGTTGCGGGACATATCAAGCGGGCCCTTTGTTTACCGGGGTGAAAACAGGGTTCCTGTGGAAGAGCTTCTCGGGGAACTTCTGCCTTTGTGCCAGTTGAGGGTTTACGGGATTTCAGTGCCCACCAACATTCCGGACTTGGCTTCGAGGTATCCGCCTACAGGCGTGATACAGATTCCGAACGCAGGGGCTCGGAGTCAGGCCGCGTACCCGCAGCTCAGAGACGTTGAATGGATTCGTTATGGATATATCTACCGAAACTATTTCATGAGCAGCGTTGAGAATCGGATCAGGGAAGATGACTGGACTTCCGATCCGGCTTTCCAACCGCGCAACGATAACAATATGGTTTTCCGTGGCTTCTGCGGCGCAATTACGGTCAGCTCGTGGGGTTCGGGTTGGGCTGAGAATTTTGATCCGGGCGCAATCGCCGATCATGCAGCCGGATCGGAGATAAAGCCGGTCTTTTGGGTGCTGAGCGCACTGCCGGGGGCTGGGGATGCAGTTTGGCTTTCAGCGCGTGAAAACCCGCAGCAGGCGGAGCTCCTGCATATTCACAAAAAGGCTGAAACCGACCAAGGCGTTTTCATAAGTTTCCGCGAAAACCTCAAGAGGGACTACGACGAGCGGGAGGAGCCTGTGTTGCGCATGTTTCCCGAGCCTGCAATGGGAAGGCTCGGGTCGGGACGCAGGCGCGGCGCGGGCTCCCGCAACGCCGCAGCAGCCGGGGAGCAGAGAAAATTCGAGCTTGTAATCG
>CAZGYL010000478.1:1230-4656 GCA_964529985.1 uncultured Planctomycetia bacterium
CCCAGCCGGTTCGGCCCTCAAGGGTCACTGGAAGCTCTTGTGGACGAGGTGCGCTTTACAAACCACAACCTGCTTTTCCGGGGCGGCAGGCCTTTCGCGCTTCGTACGGAAGGCAGGCGGCCTGTTCTTCCGGAAAGGAAGCGCGACAGAAACCTGTTTTTCTTTGCGCTTCCTTACATGGATGAGCTGACGATTTCACTTCCCGTTTCCTGGAAGCGTTCTGAGCAGGATGCCTTGATGGCCTTAGGTGCGGAACTCCTTCACGTGCGCGTGCCGGCCCAGCGCAGCAATGTTCCTGTTGCGGTTGGGATTCAAAAAAGTTTCGCCCGGGTTCCAACCGGCACGCCTGCTCCCAGACAGCCCCCCGGGACCCGCACCACCGGTTACCTTCCGGTGAGATTCTTCAAGCCCTGGGAGCTGCGGCAGCAGTGGCCGCGGATTATGATGGCAACAAGTATTCCACCCGGGGCGCGGCAAGGCGGATACCTTATCGTGCGCGGGTTCGGCGGGACCGAAATCTGGCGTTTCGAAGGAGCTTCCGGTTCCTCGCTTCTGGGAGTGAGGCGCGGAGTGTTGGGTACCCCTACAGCTGTTACAGCACTACTGCCGGTCAAGAATGTTATCGCCTTTTTCGCCCCGCGGTTTTCCGTGCGCGTTGTTCGGGGAGGACTTCTTGATTCGGAGCCGCAGCGCATTGAGCCTGCTCACAGCATGGCCGTTTCAGTACCTCTTTTTGAGGTTAGGGAAGGTGGAATAGGGGGAACGGCGCTTGCAGGTGTAGACTGGCCGATCTCAGAAGGATATGCAAGGATCGACGATGGCGATCCCCGGACGGCCGACAGGATTGTAGCGTTTGTAGGACGGAACCGGCTGATCCTCGATCAGATCTCGCGCCGGCCGATCTTAACTCTTACGGGTTGCTTCGGTACTGTTCGAGGCCAAGCGATACGCGGAAGCGTGATCAACATTCCTTTCCGTTATTACGACAGGTACGTCATACAAGGTTACACGGTTCATGCCCAGCATTTCACCCGCACGATAAGGTCACCGGGAGCCTTTTGGCGCAGGATAAGTTGGGAGCATGCGCCCGAAGCGTACGGCTCGGGCGGGCGGTTGGGACCTCCGCCCAGGATCTGCGTCCTGGTGCGGTTTGACAGCGAGCCCCAATGGTACGCAAAGCCCACGAACAAGCCGGGCGGCCTTTACTTTTTCAGCGATCCGGTACCGCCCGAAGGCTTTCTTTTGAACCGCCGCGCGGACGAAATCGGGATTCGGATCCTTTTCTTCTGGCCCGAGGGAGCGTACGGTGGGACCAGACAGAGCGGTTTTTCAGACACATGGAAAACAGCGCCTAGATTGCGTTCGCTAGTTGTGGAGTATCAGGAAAGGTCAGGGGTACTCGAACGCAGGGAGCTCGTGCAGTGAAAGGAAAGCTGAGCTTCAAGCGCAGGTATCCAAAGGGTTTCACCCTCATGGAAGTTCTCGTCGCTATGGGGGTTTTCATGTTCCTTGGTTTCGGAGCTATGGCCTTTCTTATCCAGGGCCTGAGGTCTTGGCGTGTTGCAGAGCGCAGGAGGAGCGCAGCTGAGCGGGCTGAGCTGATCTTCTCCACTTTGCGGAAAGATTTTGCTTGCCTGTACAGCAACGTTCAAGCTGCGCCGCAGCGTGCTTTTTTCCTCTCGGATTATGATTCCGCGGGCAGGCAGAGACTTTTTTTCGCGCGGTCTGTACCGCTTCCGGGGGCCGATCCGAGAATCGCTTTGGGAGGATCGACCCTGGCCGCACTCGATCCGATAGACGGCGTGAATGATTTGAGCGAGTTGAGGGTGGGGCGTCTCGGTCCTCCGGGAGACCTTATGACGGTTGCGTATTTCACCGACGGTGAGGAGAACCTGTACCGTGCGGCACGCACGCCGGAGGTGAGCAGGCGCGAGGTGACGGGACCGTGGTTCAGGCGCGGAGGCCAACTGGTCTCCGAAGGAGTCATGCACATTGAGTTCAACTTTTGGGCTGAGGGCACTGAGGTCTGGAGGCCTTCACCCGGGAAGAAGGGACCGCTTTACCAGTGGGATTCTACAGCGACGCTTACGCGCAAGGGCGGTCGCACGGGCGTTTCTCGGGCGAAAGGCAAGCCCATGGGCTTCCCGCAGTTGGTGGAAGTGAAGGTCGTTCTGTGTTCTTCGGATCGAGGAGTCGTCACTTTGCTCGAAGACGACATCTCCTCCGGGGATAAGAGCATTGCGTTGCAGTGGGCCGGACGGTTGCCTTCAGGCGGCGAGCATTTCGTAAAGATCGACGACGAATGGATTGCGTACCGGAAGATATCGCGCGACGGCCGCAAGTTGCTTGAGGTTACAAGAGGCCGGCGGAACACCAAACCCGCGGCACACAAAGCGGGCTCAGAGGTGCGCTTCGGAATGACATTCCGCGCGGTCTTCAGGTCGGCTTACGCCTGCGAATTTTGGGAGAAGGCACAATGAAGGGTTTGAGCTTTCCCGTCGCCCTGAGCTGTCAATATGGGAATGGATACAGGGGTTTCGGCTTTACGCTTGTTGAAGTGCTGATAGCCCTTGCCATTCTTACCGTGGGCTCAACCGCGATCATTGCGCTTTACGGAGCTGCACTTGAAACATACCGTAGAAGCGAACTCATTTTCATAAGCACCGAGCTGGGGTGGGAGGGGCTTGCAACCGCTGAAGAAATCCTTGCAAGCGGAGCGCCTCCGGGCAAGGTCTCGGGCCTTGTGGCCCGCAGGGTGCAGGTCCCTCCGGCCTACAGGCTTGATGTGACCGGGGTGCGGCGCAGTGACGGCAGCCTGCTTGTAAGCGCGCGCGTTATTGCACAGGGCCGCGGCAGAAGCAGAACCTGGACGTGGGAGCGGGTCGTTTTCCCCGGTTCCAGATCCACAGTGCTTAAACTTCCGGCGAAAGCTCCCCGCAGGTACGTCATCCGTGCAGGCCGCAGATAGTGCGTCATCCAGAAACCGCTTTCCGGTTCCTACAATTGGCTGCCCCAAGGCCTATGGCACTCACTTAGCGCCGGGCGCTGGAGATCGCGCGGGCGAGTTTTTCCCGTGTCGTCGGCTTGAGCAGGAATGCAGAAGCCCCGTGGATTACCGCTTCACGACCGCTTTCTTTGCGCCTTACAGCGGCGATCACGACCGCTTCAGGCGCGCGGTCTTTGAGCGTTTCGATCACTTCCCCCAGTTTCCCGTTCAGGTTTTCATCTACAAGAAGTACGGGGGTTCTTCCGTTTTCTTCCCACAGCTCAACGGCGCGTTCGGTCGTTGCGGCCGTCCATGCGTTTCCGCCGTCGGCTTCGAGCATTTCTCGAACTACAGCTTGACTTTCCGGAGTCCCGCCCACTGCAACCATGTCGTACCTGAGTTTCGCCCGGTCGCCCGCGCCCGTGTCTTCGTGTGATATC
>CAZGYL010000479.1:0-4656 GCA_964529985.1 uncultured Planctomycetia bacterium
CTTTTTCAGCGGTCTTCGGGCGCGGCGCCGTTTTCTTCGAAGGCTTGCGCGCGAATCCGGGCTTCGGCCTTGTAAGAACTATCTTCCCGGGTTCGGCTTTTATCTCGGCGATTTCGGCCTCAGGGATCCGAAACGTGCCGAAAGGCTTCAAGCTGAGCTCGACAAAGCCTCCCTCCTTTTTTACCAGACAAGCACGAATGACCTTACCGTTCTTGAGGCGGATCGCATGGGTGGTGGAAATAACAATCTTTTCCGGAGCGGCTTTTTTCGCAACGCCCGGTTTCGAGCTCGAAGCCGCTTTGCCCGCGTCTCCCTGGGCTTTGTCCAACCACAGGAAGCCGAGCGAGAGGGAAAGAAAAACAGCGAAACGGAAAACCAAATGGCTGTAAGGCGATCTCATGTTTTCTCCTCGCGGTACCTAGGCCGTTTTCCCCGCTTACCGTATTTCCACGGGCACAGAGGCTTTTCCCCAGAAGTTCAATCGTAGTGCCCCCCGGCGCCCGCGTCTACGGATTTTTCCCTGAGAGGCCGCAACTTCTTGTACCGCCGGAGCTTAGAGCTTTTCCTCAAGGGTTTCGAACGTAGGCGAGAGCCTCTCGAACCGCCTCTATCTCGACCGGCGAGCTTATCCCGTAAGCCACTCGGCCGACCTCTTCAAGCAGCACGAACCTGATCGCCCCTTCCCTTACCTTCTTATCGTGCCGCATGGCGGAAAGAGCCTCTTCGATATCAAATTCCCACCTGGTCGGGGTCTGCCAGCGGCCCAGCACCTCCTCCACGTAAAGCGCTTCTTCGGGATCCAGACCGCAGCTCGTGCAACTTAGCTGCAATGCGGCCACTATACCCACGGAAACCGCTTCTCCATGGAGCAGTTCCCAATTTGAGATCTTCTCAAGAGCGTGGCCGACCGTATGGCCGAAGTTGAGTATCTGCCGGAGGCCGGCTTCTTTCTCATCCTGAGCCACCACATCCGCCTTTATGCGGCAACTTCGCAGCAGGATCTCGTTGAACAGAGAGCTTTCCTCAGCAGGGTGGGCGAGCTTGGGGAGGTTCTCGGCGATAGTGCGGAAAAGGTCCCGGTCGCGGATCAGACCATGCTTCATGATCTCGACCATACCTGCTCGAATCTCGCGCTCGGGCAACGTACGAAGCACGGTGGGATCCATAAAAACGTATGCAGGTTGGTGAAACGCGCCTACCAGATTCTTCCCGGCGGGTACGTCGACACCGGTTTTCCCCCCTACCGAGCTGTCAGCCATGGCCAGGACCGTTGTGGGTACTTGAATCAGCGGCACCCCCCTGCAGAACGTCGCAGCAACGAAACCTGCGAGGTCGCCGGTTACACCTCCTCCCAGCGCCACGACAACGGTATCCCGACCGTAGCCGCGGTCGAAGAGCTCATCCTCCAGGGCCGCTTTGACACCCCGGTTTTTTGAGGCTTCCCCAGGCGGAAATGTCAGCAACTCAGCCGACAGGCCGCACCCGAGAAGCTCCCCCAGAAGAGCCTCGCCGTACAAGTCGGCCACATGAGAATCGCTTATGACGGCCACCTTGTGGCGCCTGAACCGCTCGGCAACTGTCTGGGCGACGAGCGGGAAAATGCGTTCGCCGAAAACGATGACGCTCCTGTGGTCTTGCTGTGGGAAGGACAATTCAAGTTTTTCCATGAGCAACTCTCGTGTGAAGCCCTGCGCCGGAACGAAAATCTCATCTTACCAGGCTTTTTCCGCCGGGACACCGATTGTTGTGCGGAAGAGCGGGAGCGGCGCGGTTCGTATTGCGCGACACCCCCCCCATGCTATACTGCTAACTGACAATACCCGCCCGCGAGGCGGGAGGGTACAGGTCTGAACCGGCGGAGGGAATGTGAACGGCAGAATCGCTTTACAGCGACTGTTTAAGACGGTCTTGAATCCCTTGGGATCAACCCGCCGGTTTGTTCCGGAGCGCCGGTGCCGCCGCCTGCTTATAGGCGTATTTCTGCTTGCGCTTGCGCTTTCCTGCGGCCGGGCGTTTTCAGCGCCGGCCCCGGCGCTGAAAGGGCCGAAAAAGATAAACCCCGCCGAAGTCGCCAAACGAATACGCGAAGGTCTGGCCAAGGCGAAGCCGGAGGAGTATCTGCTTCTGCTGCGCGATTGCATTGTTCAGGCTCAAGCGCTCGGGCTTCCTGCTGAGAAGAACCCTTTTCACCAAGTGCTGGTATCCACGCTTCAGGAAAGGCAGCCGCCTGAGCTGAGAATCGCCGTAGTGCGGGCCTTGACTACACCGGTTGCAGGTTCCCAGCCGTACCTGCCCGGGGCCGAACTTCTGTTGGGCTACGTGGGAAGCGAGCCGCCGCCTTTCAGAACCGCGGTCAGAGAAGGTTTGGCCTTGGTGATTCCGCAGGCGGGACAATCTTTTGTTGATCGGCTCAAGGAGCTTGTCCTTAGCCCGGAGTCAACCCGCCAGCAGGTTGAGGACGGAGCCTATTTGCTTTGGGTCCGTGATCCTCATATGACGGTTAATGTGCTTATTGAAGGCCTGCGGCGCCGGGAGGCTGCGGGTGGAGATGTCGCGCCTTACCACTGGATTCTTACCGAATACCTGCATCACCGCGAGAAGAACGCCACCGGTTGGGAGAGGTATGTAAAAGGCAATCCGGATGCGGCCGCATTCAGGGAAACGCATTTCACCCGCCGGCGGATTGAGGAGGAGCTCAGGTGCCTGTGGCAGGATTTGCTCGAGGTCCTGCAAGGCCAAATCGCAAGCGCAGAGGGCCTGGGACGGGTCTGGCCGTTTTTAGAAAAATCTCTGGATTCCCCGTGGCGGTCGGTAAGGATAGGAGTATGCCGCCTTCTGGGGACCGTAGCGCAGAAATACGCGGTCGGAACCCCGAGTGCCGGGACAAAAGCGCTCCTTGAGCGGCAGTCCAAGGCTCTCCTTGAAGTACTTGGAGCAGGGTCCGCTCCACGCTACGAGCCGCTTGAGGTGCGCCTGGAAGCACTCAGCGCCCTTCGCTTTTTCCGCCCGGTTGTCGGGAACAATCCCTCCTTGGTCGGCTTTTTCAAGCAAGTAGTTACATCGAACCGGTATGAGCAGCGGTTCAAGCTCCAAGCACTCCGGGCGGTTGCTGACTTGGAACTGGACGGCTTGCGGAGACCTATTTGCGGTCTGATCACAGCTGCGGGGCAGGAAAGCCCGCCCAGTACGGTCATATTGACCGAAGCGATCAGAACGCTCGGGAAAATAGGCATTGAGGAGCCCGGCAGTCCCGATCCTGCACTGAGCCGAAAGGTGATAGAGGCGATTGAAGGACTGTACAAGAAGGTGGAAGACGATCGGTCGCGCGAAGCTGCAGCTTTGAGGCAGGCTGCCGTCAGTACCCTTGGGAAGATCGGAAGCTCGGCTGCGGGTGCTGACGTCACCGGATTCCTGCGGAGCGTTCTTCACAAAAGTCTTGAGACAAAGGAAGGGGCTTCACTGGCCTTCTACGCGATATACGCGTTGGGTGAGCTCGGCGATATCGCCACGGTTAAAGAGCTTGCCGGCATTTTGGCAAAGCGCAGTGCTTATCCCGCTGCAATCGCTGAGGCCGCTGTGGATGCGATTTGGCTTATCGGCAGCTCAGGGCAACCGGAGGCTGCAACGCGAGCCATTGAGACCCTTGCACCTTATGTCACTGCGCCCGAGGCGGAGCTCGGCCGCAGAGTCTTGCAGAAGCTGGTTAATCTCTGCCGCGGTTCCATGCAGAGGGTCGCTCTGCTTGCGGCCAAGCTCAGGGATTTGGGAAGTTACCAGGCGGCCCTTTCAGTGCTTACTGCAGGCGATATCAAGAAAGTGCGCCAAGTGGCGCTTGTTGAAGGGGCGCCCCAGGACTTTAAAGCTTTTTGGTCGGTTGAGGCGGTACTTCTCGACAGCCTGGAACGGCTTGAAAGATTCGCTCAGTGCGCAGCTGAGATCGAGAGGTTGCAAAAGCTTCTCGCTGAGCTCAAACGGGGGCCGGATTTTGAAGCTGAAAGCAAGGCGCAGCAGAAAGCGCTGGAGCAGAGGCTCAAGCGCGTGCAATCGAAGGCGGAATTCCTGCGCATTGTAGCTGAAGGCGATCCAGGGAAAACAGCAGCTCGGCTCAAAGAGCTTGCTCTGGCCAAAGCGGAGGCATTGCCCTGGTACGTTGCAAAGGTAAGAGACACAAAGCTGGCCGAGCCTGTTTTCAGCGCATTGCTTCAGGACCCGGAGGTGAGAGAGGTTTTCAAGCGTTTCACCGGCGGTGGAGGGAAAACCGCGCCTGAAGGTGTTCCGAAAAAAGGTCCTTCCTAAAGCAGGGTTTCAAGGCAGCCTCACATGGATCGGCGCCGGGTCCGAAAAAACGATCAAGCGGCGTCGCTCGGCCTCACGCTCTGTCTACTTTCCGTTGTATTGGAAGAGCCGTAGTTCAGATAATACTGCGCGCAGGGGATTCGCCCCTGAGCTGCGGGACCCGGCTTTGGATCGCTCTTAAGGCTTTTCGGAACGGAGTCGATTCTAAGAAGAGGTGCCCCGCAGACTCCTGAAGTGCCGCGGGGCGGCATTGTCGGCGGATTTTGGGGAAGCCGCAGTGAGTAAAGCGCTCTTTTCCCTTTTGAAAGGGCCGCGGGAGGGAGTATGACCTACCTGTCAGCCTTACTAGCACTGGTTTTG
>CAZGYL010000480.1:0-4645 GCA_964529985.1 uncultured Planctomycetia bacterium
ATTTCAAGGACTGAAAGAGGTGTATCGGGAGCTGCGATCACTTTACCGCTTGACTCAACGATAAGGGGCGCCCGCGACGGTTCCGGCGGTTCCGGCATTTCCGCAGGCGAGCGCCGGATTTCCCTGCCCCGTTCGCTGAGGCCCATATACAGCCGCCCCTTCCATCTGGTCAAGTTGACCCAGCCCAATGCAAAAAGCAGCTCCACAATGTGGACAAACAACTCTTCAAACAGATCCAGCTCAAAATCTGGGCGGCAAAAGACATCGGCGGTCTCTTGCACCGGTATGAATTCGTGCTCCGGCAGAACTTTTAGTATGTCGGAGGGCGTCCAGGGGGGGAAGTCGATATATGGAACGATGAATTCATCGTTCAGAGAGCCGACGTTCAGCTGCTGGTGGCATAAGGCCCAAAGATACTTTTCCCGGTCTTCCCCCTGGAGTTTGAGAAAAATCTCACCCCTGGCTGTCGGACGGAAGCAAACCCCTTGATCGGCTTCCCCGATGAGCTTGCGATCTATAAGCTGCAGGCTGCGCAGGAAATTAAACGCTGCACGAAACGCTGAAAAAGGAAGCGTGCTGAATCGTTTGGCAAGCAACCGGGTATCGGTCTTATGAGGCGTTCCGTCGCTGGTGACGCGCACGGGCCTGTACAGCAATTCGATGAGAACTTTTTTTGCGTGCTCGAACAAAAACCCCGGTTGGAGCAGAATTTTGGGTTTGGCCTCCTTTGGAATAGCCTTCTTGAGAAGCTCCGGAATCGATTTCTTTGCGAACCATAGGGGAAGATCTTTGCGGGCTTCACTCGGCACCACGAGAGCATAAGCTTCCAGGTGGTGTTTGATTCGGCCTGGAATCAAAAGCCCGCGCATAAGTAGCTCATGGATTTCAGGCTCAACAGATGCTTCTCCGCATATCACTGCGGCTGTAAAGTCAAATAGTTCGTTTCCTTCGGGGCCGGGATCGGCATCCGGAAGCAACGGATGTTCTTCGGCCATCTTCAGTAGGCGTTGGGCCGTTTCGGAAAGTTCGTTAAGAAACCTCTTGCGGTTGCGGTCGAGAAAGTTCCAGAGATCCGATCGTTTCTTGATGGAGGAGCGGCACTCGGGCCGGAGCTTCCAATAGGCATAAAAGCCGTGAACCGCGTTTTCGGGAAGCTCGCGGAGAAACCACAGAAGACACCGCTGGAACGGGGGGCCTAACTGCCGGTGGAACAGAATCTCTCGGGCCAGAAATATGTCTCCGCGCTCGGATTCCGCAACGAGGCCCAGGCTCTGCAATTCCTTAAGTCGGTTCTGGCAGCCCCGGAGATAACCTTTCGTCACCAGGTGACGATCCAGCACACCCCCGTATGCGACCAGCAGATCAAGCAACGGCAGGCTCTCGGAAGGCATAAGCTTCCGAGCGCGGCCTGATTCCAGTTTGCGTAGGAAAAAGTCAGTGAACGCTTCAAAGTCGGAAGGGCCTTTGTAGCCGAGGCGTTTGAAGATTTCTTGGACCGCCCGCGAGGGCAGGCCCGAAAGAATATCCACGTAGGAAACAGGACTTATTTCGATCATGAACCGCCTACCTGAACCGGGGCTTGCCCCCCGGGTTTTTCACCGTAAAGCCGTTGATGCTACCGGCCAGTCCGGCTCCAGGCAATAACGGAAAACTCAAACAAGCTGGTCCATGGTCACAAGGGGTACGTCTTTTTTCGGCAGCGCGTCCACGTCAAGCGGCCGGTAGGCGCTCCGGTCGTAACAGTACCCTTTGCCCGGAGAAAGCGGCCAGATGAGGGGAGCGAGGCACAAGATCCCGGCCTGAAAGCCCTGCATGATCGCGCCCATGTCGCCCGTCGCCTTTGAATCCGCCGCTTCGTTTTCCAAGACGTACGGCCCGCGGAAGCCCCGTTCGTTAAGCGTCTCAATGAAAGCGGTCCAGTCGATGCTGTCAGTGCCTCCGAAGCCCGGCATCTTGGCCGCATAATGGTGTCTGTCCCACTCATGCGCGCAGACGGGTACGCCGGCCTTTGCGGCAAGCTCGGGATCAACGACCTGCATGGGGTACATGCCGCCCCAGTAAATGCGGCCTTCGGTTGAAAGGTTTCTCGTCCCCTTCACATGAATGCGGCGGATCCGCCGCATGTCGCTTCGCTTGATAACCTCAACGGGGTCGGTGCCTTGCCAGGCATCGTGACTGGGATCGTACGTTTCGCCGTGGTTGGGGCTGTCTATAAGGGCATACATGAGTTTTCGGGCGGCCAAAGTCGCCGGCAGGTTGTTGTAGGTCGTCGGTGCTGTGGCGGGACGCCACCCTTCCATGGGGCAGTTTTCGTAGAGAATCGTAACTCCTAAGTCCTCTGCGTACTTGATGATCGGGCGGAAGACCTTTGCGTACTCTTCCAGGTTGCGCTCGAACCCGCGGTCCTGGTTCCCCAGTTCGTGGTTGTAGCCCACAAACGTGCCGACTTTTACATCGTTTGCGTCCCCGCCCATAAGGTGCGCCATGCGGATCAACCGCAGAAGGTGATCCTGGTTGGCCCGCCGCGCGGCCGGATCGCCGCCGATCAGGTTTTCATAAGCGCCTATGGAAAAACGCAGTCCCGCTTTGTTGAAAGATTCAACCGTCCGGCGGGCTTCCTCAGGGCCGAAGCGCTCGTAATCAAGGTGCGTGGCTATGTGATCGCTGCGGGTTCCACCGTGCCGGAAGACGCACAGTTCAACGCCTTGTGCCCCGACTGAGACCGCCTTTTCGATCACTTCTCCAAGCGAAAGTCCCGGAAATGCCGAACTCATCAGCCAAATCGGATTGTTAAGCGGTGCCATTGCCTGCGCCTCCCTTTTTCTATTCTTTCTTCCGCCGAACCTTCACCTCTGTTGAATCCTCACCGAATCGTCGCCTGCGGTGGATGGGCGAAATTCCGCCATGCCCATTCCGCTCTTTCCCGGTCGATCGGACCCTCGTATATGTAAAACCGGTAGCGGAACACATGGGTCTCACCGGGCTTCAAATCCATCGGTTTTTTCTGAATCGGAACGTACCCGAAGAAGCAACCTCCCTGCGGCCAGATCCGCATCGGCTCGGGAAAACGCTCGTTGTCAGGGTGGCACATTATGACAACAGTGGTGCTCGCCCCGTTTATCTCCCCGCTGTGCGCGCACCACTTGGCCCTTGTGGCATGGCCGTCCTTGCGGGTTTTTCCCTCCGAGGTGAGCACGTGGTAGTTTCGGTCCCGCCATTCCTTGGGCCCCCGGTAGCCGAGTCCCCCGTAGCGATAGGCGTTTAAGTGAAGCGGGCTGTCGGCGACACAGGTCTGCGAACTTGTCAGATCCAAATACCACCACCCGGCGTTTCTGCCGCCGACGGCCCAGGCTCGGACGTCCCATATTTCTTCAAGAACCACTTTTCCGCCGTTCGGACGGGTAAGATCCACATGCTGGTGCTTGGCCTTGAAGCGGCCGTAGACCGGACCACACCCCACCTGTTCATATCCTGCGAACTGCACGGTACCCAGCTCTTTGCCGAGGTTCCAGAAGTCAATATGACGACCCTCAAACTCAGTACTTGTCCAGGGCATCCATATACCCTTGTGGTGAAGGTGATCAGGAGGAAAGTCCTCGGTGAGAAGAGCTCCGCGGGGACTGAAAAGAGGATGAATGTACGCGCTTCGAATGTAAGAGAAACGAACGCCTTTCGGAGGCGGTACATGTGCATGGTGGTACGTGAAAAAGGGCGCACCACCGATTGATACGCCCAGCGAGCGCGCATCCAAGGTCAAAACGGGGCCACCCGAGACCACCGGTACATCGCGCCTCAGTTCAAAGGTGCGTTTTGAGCCCGCCGGAGTCTTGCCGGGCAAGACGAACCAGAGCTTAGGGGGCTTCTCCGGCTCGATCTGGAACGGCAGACCGACCTCCTTGCCCCCTGTCGTTTCGACAAGCCGCATGGGCCTGAAGGCATTGATCCGGGGCGGCAGAGTCACGCTGACCGGGCAGTCCACTCTCTCCAAAGGGCCGGCTTGAACGGTTATCGTTGCAAGTTTGGTTCCTTGTTTTTCCGCAGCAAGTGAAAGGCCGCAAGTAAACAATACAAAGTTAACGAGCGTAAAAATAATGAAGGTTTGCTTTTTCATGGCTGTTTCTCCGGTGTTTGTCGCGACTGGCGGTTGCGTCTTTTGTCACCATCCTACGCGGCACCGCGCCCGGAAGACAAGACGGCCGGACCGGAGATTCTGCGGTTGCATACGCGCTTTCTCAAGATAATATAAGCTCCTCCACAACCTGAGCTCTAGATTCGGAACGCCAGTTCTAATCCCACCAGCTTTCAGCTGGTGAACTTTTAGTGTAGGATATCGCTCCGGTCTGAGGAGCGATATCCCATGGTGACGGAATACCGTACGAGCGGGCACGCGATATGCGATATCCAGTACCACCTGTGCTGGTGCACGAAGTGCCGGTACCAGGTGCTGCGGGGCGCGGTTGCACTGAGGTGCCGCGACCTTTTGCGCCAGATCGCGATGACACGGGAGGTTACGGTTATTCGGGGGTCACTGGCGCCGGACCACGTGCACTTGCTGGTCGCGGCACCGCCGTCGCTCTCGGTCTCGAAGCTTGTGCAGTACCTGAAGGGGCGGTCGTCGCGGAAGCTGCAGAAAGAGTTCGAAGAG
>CAZGYL010000481.1:0-4625 GCA_964529985.1 uncultured Planctomycetia bacterium
GGGCGAGGAGAAACGGCGGTTGCGGGCTGAGGCGGTTTCGATATGGAACGCCGCGAGATCGTACAGAGGGCCGTTGAATTCAAGAACCCTCCGAGATTGCCTTTCTGGCAGAATATCCTTCCGGATATCCCCAACGATGTGTGTGAGTCCTGGGAAATGGATCGGGCGAAGAGAGGCTGGTTCTTCGATCAGCCCGGCGAAGACGACTGGGGCTGCGTGTGGGCGGTGACAAAGAAAAAGAACATGGGGCAGGTCGTGTACCACCCGCTGGAGGACTGGTCCAAACTGGACTCCTATCGGCCGCCCGATCCGTGCGATCCTTTCTACTTTGAACGTGTCGAAAAGGATATCGCCGGGGCCGGCGACCGATACGTCGTTGTGACCTGCCATTTCAATCTCATCGAACGGCTCCATATGCTCCACGGATTCTCTCGAACCATGCTCGATTTCCTCGCGGAACCGGGCAAGATCGAAAAACTTCTCGATATGATCTTGACCTTCAAGATAGAACTCCTCGAGGAGCTGCACCGCCGTTTCGGAGACCGTGTGCACGCAGTGTTCTTCACCGACGATTGGGGAAGCCAAACCGGTACGTTCGTGGGGCCTGATATTTTCGAACACTTTTTCCTTGAAAGGTACCGGGTCCTCGTTAAGTCCGTGCATGATCACGGCTGGCACTTCATACTCCACAGCTGCGGGAAGATCAATAACTTCGTACCGTATTTCATAGATATCGGTGTCGATGTCTTGAACATGCAACAGCCCCGGCTGTACGGCATCGAAGAGATAGGACGGAAATTCGCCGGCAAGGTTTGTTTCCTGACCACCGCCGACATTCAGGCGACCATGCCTTCAGGGGATCCCGAACGCATCCGCTCGGAGGTGAAACAGCTGGTTGAGAACTGGTCGACACCCGAAGGAGGACTGATCGTCTTCAATTACGGCTGCGGCGAGGCGATCAACTGCAGCGAAGAGGCCACCGAACTCATGTTCAGGGAGTTCGCTGAGAGAATGTACTACCAGCGGAACCGCAAGAAGCCTTCGCACGGGTGACCCAAGAAAAGGATCACCCACAAACCCACCGGCTTTATTATGCAGCTATCCTATCTGAAGGGTAAGCAGGTGAAGTACAAACGCACCGACGACAAGTAGTGCCGCAACAAGCGCTGAGAAGCACATAAAAGGGCTTGTCCGGCGCACCTCCTCGTATCCCAAAAGGGCCGCCGCCGCACCACCACCGAAAAGACCGCCCAAATGAGCCCACAGGGAGATATAGGGAATAAAGAAGCTGAGGGCGAGGCCGATCACCGCCCAGAGAAGGCCGAATCGAAAGATCTGCTCTCCGTAGATTCCCCCTCGCTTGAACCCGTACCAGAGAAAAGCGCCGAAAATTCCGAAAACTCCTCCTGAGGCACCTATTATAAGCCGCGCGGATTCAAGGTACGTTGCGGCGAGATTCCCCACAACGCCCGAAATCAAGAAAACGAGAAAATAGCGCGCCCCGCCGTATATCTCGAGCATGACGCTCGAAAGCTGCCATATCCAAATGCAGTTGAAAAGCAGGTGAACCGGTCCACCGTGAAGAAAAACCGCTGTAAGCAATGTCTCCCACCTGCCCCAGCCGCGCACCGGAAGGCCTCCTGTCGCGCCCAAAGCAATGAGGGCCGAAGGAGTAGGTTGCAAAAGTACGCCGACCCCGCTTCCCGGTTCAACCTCTTCCCTGTAAATGAGCATTGAGCCTACAAAAAGCAAAACGCACCAAGTAATGAGAATCTGGTGAACCGGCAGCGTCCTTATCGTCAAGAGGTACGGCCCGAACCCCCAAAAGCCCGGGTGCCGCATGCCGCACACATGGCAACGGCGGGCCCGCACGTCAACAAGACTTCTGCAGCCCGGGCAGGTGATCGCCCCGGAAGTGCGCCGCCTGATCATAGATCCCTCATTGAGAACGTCTTTTCGACCAAGACCGCCGCTTTGCCGAGGCTACCAAGTATGCAGGAAAAAGAACGAACCGGCCAGGCCGCCCGGGGCGTCGACCTCCGGGCCCTCTCCCCCGGCGTTCGGCGTGCCGCTCTGTGGTAAAGAAGCTTTGGGTGAGGTATCCTAGGGTCTTCGGATTTTTGAACTCTCAAGCTCAAGTGAGGTGGCTCCGTGAACGAGGCTTGCGGAATCGCTGCCGTTTACGCCCTGAAGAACGGGCGTCCGGATTATGAGCAAGACGTTTCTGAATTGGTTCCCCGGCTTCTCCTCGATATGCAGATGCGGGGGGAGCTTTCGGCCGGCATTACAAGCTACAACCCGGCGCGCAGTCATATCCTTTCAACCTATAAGGACTTAGGAACGGTCAACGAGGCGTTCCGTCTCGGCATCCCCCTCAAGCAGAAACGGATTTTCTCCCGGCTGCGCGGCTGTGCGGCCATAGGGCATGTGCGCTACGCGACCTGCGGGCTGGATGACCGTTCCTTCGCCCAGCCGTTTGAACGGCCCCACGGCAGAACCTACAAGTGGTTCGCTTTCGGGTTCAACGGCCAACTTGCCAATTACCCTGACCTCAAGAAGAGGATCCGCGAGGAAAAGGGATACCACATAATCCTGGACACCGACACCGAAATCATGATGCACTACCTGGCGCGGGAGCTTGCAGGAGAGCAAAAGCCCCGCTGGCGCACCGTGCTCGGCAATCTGGCGCGGATCTTTGATGGAGCATACAGTCTTGTGCTTCTCAATGCCGACGGCGATCTTATCGTCGCCCGTGATCCTTTCGGGTTCAAACCAGCGTCCTACGCGTTTAACGACGATCTTTTCGCCGCGGCGAGTGAATCGGTGGCTTTGGCCAACTTGGGCTTTAAAGAGATCTTCCCGCTCCAGCCCGGCTATTTTGTGCTCGTCAACAAGGAAGGGATCAAGGTGGAGCAGTTTGCTCCTTCACCGCGTAAAGCGGCCTGCTTCTTCGAATGGATCTATTTCTCAAACGTGGGTTCTTCAATCGACGGTGCGTCTGTGTACCTCGCCAGGCAGCGGCTCGGCCGGGTTCTTGCAGAACTTGAGACGCTTCCTCGAGACAAAGACCTCATAGTGGTGCCTGTGCCCGACACGGCGAAGGCTGCTGCAGACGCAATGGGCTTTCACCTGGGGGTGCCTGTAAGGGAAGGCCTGCTGCGAAACAGATATATCGGCAGAACTTTTATAAAAGGAGCCAACCGCGGGCAGTCTGTGGCGCTCAAGTACACCCCTATACGGGAAGTTCTGGAGGGGAAACGGGTTATCCTGGTTGAAGACAGCATCGTGCGGGGCACGACTCTGCGCTATCTCATACGCCATATCCGCGAGCGCGGGAAACCGAAAGAGATCCACCTGAGGGTTTCTTCCCCGCCGATCATGCACCCCTGTTTTTACGGCATAGACATGTCCACGGTGGGGGAGCTTTTCGCCCGCTCCCATGTGTCGAGCTTGGAGGAAGAGATTCCCCAGCCCATTCTCCGCCTCATGGCCCGCCAATTGGGAGCCGATTCGCTTCGCTACCTGCCGCTAAGCAAAGTCGCTGAAGCCATCGGGCGCCCCGCCGACAGCCTTTGCATGGCTTGCCTGACCGGACGGTACCCGACTCCTTGCGGCCAAAAGCTGAGCGCCTGCGCGGAGGCGGCCTTTCGAATGGGAAGGAAGACAAAGCGCACGTACGAGGAGTCCTCACCCGTGCCGCCCGGCACACCTGTCTGAAGCGCTAACCCATTTTGGAAGCGTCGGATTCTATTTCCTTGCGCCAAGCTTGAGCGTTTTGTATCGGTACCGTGCGCAGGAATCCCGCTGTCTGCGGCAACTGGGTCTTTCCCTCTACAAGCACAAGCACGCGGGCGCGGCCGAGCCTGCCCGCAAGGTAGCCTGCAACAAGCAGTCCGTCGGGCGAAGGCGTCTTCCCGTTGCTGTCGTTCTTACGGGGTCCCAGCACAACCACGCCGTATTGCACGTCTCGCTGGGCTACCAAAGTCCAAAGAGCATCCTTCTTGCCCTTCCCCTTGCCTAAAGCGCTGACCTTGAAGCCGCGTTCCTCCAGGAAAGAGGCGACCTCTTTACCGGCGGATCCGTTTTCCGCCCATAAAACAGCGCTGTACTTGGTTTGCACCTTCTTGCGGCCCTTAACGGCGGCAAGTGCTTCCTCCGCAGCCAGCTGGTTCTGCTTTTCTTTGAGGCACCTCTCAAGTACTCGGATCTCCCGGTGCAGGTTGGCGACCATCTGCGTGAGGTAGTAAGAAGGATCTATATCATAAGATGTGAGAATTTTTCTGTTTGCAGCTACAAAATCACGGTACTCCTTGGAACCGGCGCCGTAGATCTCAACAAGCAAGCGCCGGGTCTCTTGGGTCCAGTTCTCGCAAAGCTCTTTTTCAACAGGCTGCCGCTTCAAGATTCCCTTGGCCCTGTCAAGCTGCTTGCTCAAAGCCTGCACGATCTGCTGCGTGTCCATTGTTTTTCCTTCGCTCAACAGTTTTGTCCGGAAGTTTGAGTTACCCTACCGAACAGCTTATCCAACACTGGTGGCAACGCCGCTCTTTCTCCCTGCAGCCTCCGAAGAGCGGCGGATTCGGATCCCGGTGCGCTTTATATGACCGTGCGTAATTCGTAGACAC
>CAZGYL010000482.1:0-4622 GCA_964529985.1 uncultured Planctomycetia bacterium
TGGTTTACTAGAGTTCTGCCTGCAGAACGGTGACCGCAATAAAAACAATGAAACTGATTCAGATCCTTTGTATCCTGATTCCCCATGCCGCGCTTTTGGCAAGCGAATCTCCGCGGCCTCTTCCGGTGATAAACGAGATCCACTTTGAGCCGCCGGACAAGACCCTGCCCGAGGAATTCATTGAGCTCTATAATCCCGTCGACACACCGGTGGATCTAAGCGGCTGGTATTTTTCACGCGGTATAAGCTATGTTTTCCCTGAGGGGGTCGTCCTGCCTGCAAAAGGCTATCTGATCATCGCCGAAGATCCCGAGGCCTTCGAGCGGCGTTTCGGATCGCCGGCTCCGGTCCTCGGCCCGTACGTAGGCAGACTCGCCAACGAAGGGGAGGAAGTCGTTTTGCGGGATCAGGACGGGTTTTTGGTCGACCGTGTCGATTACAAAGTGGGCTTCCCGTGGCCTATAGCGGCGGCCGGAAAGGGAAGTTCGCTCGAGCTTGTAAATCCCCACTCCGACAACAGCTTAGGGGGAAGCTGGCGCTCTTCAGGGACGCTTTCAACCGGAGAACCCACACGCCGTTACTTCATTGAGCCTCAAGATCCGCATTGGCACTACCGGAAAGGCACTTCAAGACCTCCGGCCTCCTGGCGGGAACTCGACTTCCAGGAGGACGACTCCTGGGCGATCGGCAAAACAAGCATCGGATACGGCGACGGGGATGATTCAACGGTGCTCTCCGATATGCGTAACAACTACAGCACCGTATATTTCCGCCACATGTTCATGGTCGAAGGTGACATTCCCGAGTACTTGAAAATCGCGGTTTACTCAGACGACGGAGCTGTTGTTTGGATAAACGGCCGCGAGGTGATAAGAGTTCATGCACCGCCCGGAGATCTGGACTACAACGACTTCGGTATCAACCATGAGGCGGCGTGGGAGGAAAAGCTCATTGAAAACCCGTCGGAATTCCTTCAGCCCGGAGAAAACGTAGTAGCCGCGCTGGGACTTAATACGACTCTCGGGAGCAGCGACTTTTCTTTTGATCTTGCGCTTTTCGTCCCTGCTGCAGGAGAAATTACAAGCGGAGTTCCCACACCTGGCCGGCGTAACTCGGTCTACATGGAGAACCCTCCACCTGTGATACGGCAGGTGCGCCACACTCCGCTCCAACCCCCGGAGGGGGAGCCTCTTGTCGTTACGGCCAAAATAACCGACCCTGACGGTGTGGCTTCGGTCTTGCTTCATTACCAGATCGTACTTCCGGGACATTACATTCCCGCTTACTTTCCCCTGCCTCATGCAACGCTTCTTGCTAATCCGGGAGCACCGCGACCCGCCAATCCCGCTTTTGAAGATCCGGCCAATTGGACAACCATTCCGATGACCGACGATGGAACGGGCGGGGACTTGACCGCGGGCGACGGCGTGTACTCTGCAACGATCCCGGGACAGATAAACCGCACCCTGGTGCGCTACAGAATAACGGCGTCGGATTCCCTCGGCGCCTCCGTCAGAGTCCCTTATCCCGATGACAAATCTCTGAACTTCGCAGCATTCGTTTACAACGGAGTTCCCCCCTACCGGACGACACGCGCTTCCGTGCACCCCGAGGGGGCCGGCCATGTATACAGCGCTGAAGTTATGAACTCCCTTCCCGTATACATTCTCATCACAAGGGCCGAAGACTACGCGGAGTGCGTTGCTTATGACTCGGCATATCAAATCCCCAAAAGCAACGAAGGTGCGCGCGACAAGTTCAACTGGGAGGGGGCGTTCGTTTACAACGGTGTTGTTTACGACCACATCCGCTATCGACTGCGCCAGGCAAACGACAGGTACGGAGCTCACGGTAAGCGCTCCTTCAGATTCCGCTTCAACAAAGGACACTACTTCCAGGCTCATGACAATTACGGTAGGCCTTATCCCACCAAATGGCGTACGTTGAATACGGGAAAGATGTTCGACAACAAGCGGGTGGGGAACTTCGGCCTCACCGAGAAGATGAATCACGATCTTTGGAACTTGGTCGGCGTACCCGCCCCATTTGTGCATACGTTTCACTTCCGCCTTGTAAGGTGGGAGGATGAAGCGCCCGGTGGGCTCAACGGCCAGTACTACGGCGACTTTCAGGGTATGATGCTCAATTTTGAGGACTACGATCCGAGGTTTCTCAAAGCACACAATCTACAAGACGGTAACCTTTACAAACTTAAGGATGGGATTTTCGACGGGAACGAGCTTAAGAGAAACCAGGGGAGGTACGCTGTAACAACGGACGAAGATTTCCAGAACATTCGCCATAATCTGAGACCCGAGCGTTCCGAGGACTGGCTGGACGCCCATGTCAATTACTCCAAATGGTACCCCTACCACACAATATGCGAAGCGGTTCGGCATTATGACTTCAGGCCTTCCGATACGCATTCAAAAAACAGGGCATGGTACTTTGAGCCCGACTATTCGCGTAGCCGCTACGGGCGGCTTTGGACCCTTCCGTGGGACTCAGACGCAAGCTGGGGGCCGAGCTGGAACAGCGGCATCGACTACTCCAAGAACGCGATCTTTGCAAACGGAGGCAAAGAGCGTTTCAAAATGGAGTACAGAAACGTTATCCGCGAATTCCGCGATCTCATATGGACCGAGGAAGTCATAAACCAAATGATCGACGATCTCGCAGAGCGGATCCGGGAATTCGCCATGGCGGACCGCGACAGGTGGAGGAACGCACCTGCGGAGGTCGGATACCAGGACTTCGGCTCCCTGGAGGCCAAGGTCAGGGACATGAAGAATTTCGCGTTCGTGGGCTGGTCCGGAAGCACGGGCCCCACGGTCCCGGCCGGCGGCAGGGCGCGCCATTTGGACCAGCTTGCAGCAGCTGAAGGTGAAGCCTACAAGATTCCGCGTACTCCGACTGTAACATACACCGGTCCCCCGGGCTTCCCCGCTGATGCGCTTACCTTTGCTGCAGGCCCGTATGAAGATCCCCAGAACGATCCCTTCGGTGCAATCGCCTGGCGGATCGGCGAGATAACGCCGCCCGGTGAGCCTTTCGATCCCGAAGTGCCCCGCAAGTACGAGTACCCTGCGGTATGGCAGAAGGAGTTCTCTGCTTTCGTCGACCAGATTCAAATACCCCGAACCGTTATCGAGCCGGGACATATGTACCGAGTGCGCGTGCGCATGAAGGATTCAACAGGCAGGTGGAGCCATTGGTCTGAGCCGGTTCAGTTCACCGCCGGAGAACCCACCGAGCCTACGGTGCAGGAACTCGGACTCCGCATAACGGAGATCATGTTTCGGCCGCATGACGACCCCGATCTTGAATTCCTTGAGTTGCAGAACATTAGCGACCACACAATCGACCTTCAGGGAGTGAGTATAAGCGGCGGAATCAACTTTTTTTTCGACGAAGCTTTGATCCGCACATTGGAACCGGGCGGGTACTTGATCCTGGTACGCGATTGGGTGACATTCGTCAAAAGACGCAACGCCGCGGATCTTCCAATCGCAGGCCAGTACGAAGGAGCACTTAACGACCAAGGCGATCACTTGGTGGTGAAGTACGGCAAAACGATTACGATCCTCGCGTTCAGCTATGATCCCTCCTGGTATCCGAGTACGAACGGAGGCGGCAGGTCGCTTGTGGTTGAAGACCCCTACGCTGATCCGGCGCTGTGGAGCGAGCGCGGCCTGTGGCGACCGAGCGCCCGCGAGGGAGGCTCCCCGGGGGGCCCCGATCTGCCCGAAGGCTGGGGGCTTTTAAGACAAGGTGACATAAACGTCGACGGCAGGCTGGATATATCGGATGCCGTGGGCTTTCTGAGGTTTGTGCTCGGCGGTGTTTCACTACAACTGCCTTGCGGCGACGGCACTCTGGAAGACCCCAGCAACCGCACTCTCCTGGACGTAAACGGCGATGAAGCAATAGATATCGCCGATGCAGTAAGTTTGCTTGCCTTCCTTTTTGAGGGCGGACCGCCGCCGGCCCGAGGAGCCGAATGCCTGCTGCTTTTCGGTTGCCCTGCAGCATGCGCTAAATGAACTCTGGCGGCCTCCCCGCCCCCGCGCAGCGCCTCGCCCCGGCTCGGTCTCCGATTGATAGAGCTCTCGGTACTGATATAATGTCAGGTAGGCGGAAGGGCGGAAATTAGGTGTTTGTGAGGTCGAAAAAGGAGGTCGCCATGAGAAACGGATCTTACATCGGCGTTTGGCTTGTTGCGGTGCTGGCTTCGCTTCTTCTTTGGTCTCTCCCGCTCGCCGCTCACCCCGACGGCCTGAGTTTGGCTGTGAATTTCGGAGCTGATGAGCCCATGGGCGCTCGTTCCGATGTGCTCGGAGCCGCAGGGGTTTTGCGCACCGAAGTATGGAACAACCTGGACGGAGCGGCAGGAGGACCTGTTGTTCTTGTGGGTGACAACAAAGGCGTTGAGGAACCAACCGACGTTACGATCGAGTGGAACGCAACAAATACTTGGGCGAGCACCGGCAGGGGCGAGGAAAACAACACAGCGCCTGCGGGTGACGACCGGAATCTTATGACAGGTTACCTGGACACGGCTCCGGGGGCCGCGACCATAACGGTGACCGGGCTTGACACAGTCCTGGAGCCTGGTGACACAT
>CAZGYL010000483.1:0-4620 GCA_964529985.1 uncultured Planctomycetia bacterium
AGTGGCTTTTTGCAGGAACCAGCCTACAACGCGAGCAGGTCCGGGATATACCTTCGACTTCATTGACAGAGACGCGGCATTCCGCGTTCTTAAGAACAATGATCCAGAAAATCCGCTTGCTGTGGCCACGGGTGAGGTAGACCCCGGCGAGCAATGGACGATAGAGCTGACAAGTACCACGATGACATTCTCTGTGGACGGGAATGTGGTGGCTGAGGTTGAAGATGCAACCTATCGCTCCGGCTACATAGGCTTCTGGGCGTACACGAACGCAGGACAAGAGCTTCAGATAGACGACGTTGAGATCGTCTTTGCTCCGGCAAGGTGCTCGGCCGCGCTGGCTCCCCAATTTGCAGTGACGCTGCCGGGTGAGCCTCCTCCACCGGTGACTTTGTCAATACCGGTGGGCTGGAACTTGACCGACGATTATACGGTCACGCTGAGCAGCTCCGATCCTGATGTAATCAAGCCGGCGGACTCGGACCAGACGGGCACTTTGGAAGTTGTTTTCCCTGCCGGCGGAGCCCTGAGTCAGGAGGTTGAGCTTGAAGCGCCCGGCTCTGCAGGGCTTGCAGAACTAAGGCTCCAGGAACCGGGCGGGTGCGATCCTGTAACCGCCTACATGCTTGTTCCTGTGGTTACGGACAACTTCGCGGATGATTTCTCCCAGCCCGATGGTCCTCCACAGAAGTGGACTGTGTACAGCGGCACGTGGAATGTAAGCGCGGGAGCGCTCAGCAACGAAGCTTACACAGGACCTGCGCCTAGTCCCTGGGTTTGGGCCGGGAGCCCGCCTCTTTATTTCGAGGGCGTCACGTTGATTCGTTTCAATTACCAGCCCGGCGAGCCCCCGCTCGGGGCAGAGGGCAGGCACGGCGGTGTTATGTTCTTCGCGCGCGAGCCTACGCAGCGGTGGATTACAAGCGGATACGAGATAGATTGGATCGACCGGGCGGCCGACCGGGGCTACAGGTTTATCCGCTACGACGACGGAGTGGAGACTTTGCTTGCCGGCCCGACGCTTGAGCAGTTCCCCGAACCAGGATCCGTGTGGGAGATCGAGATCGCTGACGATACCATAGTTTTCAGTGTCGACGGCGAGCTTGTATTTTCCGTTATGGACACGACGTATCGATCCGGTTTCGTGGGTTTTTGGGCTTATGAGAACGGCTCCGTCATTACGATCGACGAAGTCCAGATAGGCACCCCTGTTGTGGAGCCCGGCCTGTTTATCAGAGGAGACGTAAACGCCGACGGCGGCCACAACATAGCCGATGCGATCGCGGCTTTGGGATATCTTTTCGGAGGTCAGGCCATACCATGCCTGGACGCCGCGGACATAAACGATGATGGAGGACTGAATATAGCGGATCCGATCACCTTGCTTCAGTATCTCTTTGCAGGAGGGCCGCCGCCCCCGGCGCCTTTCGAAGCCTGCGGCGGCGATCCCACGCCGCCCGGCTTGGGTTGCGATTCATTTCCTCCCTGCAGATAGGCTGCCGGCAGCGGCCGGTGGAGTCCGCTTTCCGCGGTAATTTTGCGCGGCTTGTGGTACGATGATTGTCCGGGAGCTGACCGTGCAGAAAGAGAAGGAATTTAGGAAGAAATGCTGAGACTCTCGTTTGCATTGATCCGCGCCGTTTTCCTTTCATGCGCCATTCTTGCAACGGAAGCACGGGGCGCCTTGCTCCACAGGTGGTCCTTTAACGGCGACTGCGAAGACCGGGCCGGCGGAGCCGCAGCCCTTCTTAAAGGTGGGGCCCGTGTAGAGAACGGCGCCTGCGTTTTCGACGGTAAAGGCGCTTACGCCGAACTTCCCGTCTTAAACACCATGGAAATCCTTATGGATTTCACAATCGAAGCTTGGCTTACATGGGAAGGTGGAGGGGCGTGGCAGAGGATATTTGATTACGGCAACCGGGCTGAGGATCCACAGCGCAGGCGGCAGGTGGGCAAGCAATGGTTCATGCTGACTCCGCGTTCGGCGCAAGGCGTTGTTGAGATGCACATAAACGTGGATCCACAGCCGCGCGGGAGGACCGAAGTGCTTGCAGCCGGCGGCCCTCTTCCCGTGGGCAAACCGGTTTACGTTGCAGTCGTCTTCTCAGGGAACCGGGTTAAGATCTATATCGATGGCGAGAAAAAAGCAGAAAGTGAAATACTTGCGGATCCTTCGGAAATCGCAAACCCCACGCACTTTTGGCTCGGGCGCTCGCTGTGGGAGGGAGACCCGTTCTTTAAGGGCTCTATTTCGGAATTCAGAATCCACGACGAGGCTCTAAGTGAGGCGGATATACTGAGAAGCGCTTCGGCTGGGCCTGATCGGTTTCCCCAAGCGCTTCGGCCGGCTGCGCAGTGGCGGCCCTCCGGCGGCGTTCTTATGACCCGCTGGGGAAAGAAGGTAAGCGTGGATTCGGTTCACCCTGAGTATCCGCGTCCTCAACTCAGAAGGCCGGATTGGAAGAACCTCAACGGCCTTTGGGAATTCCGTGCTGCGCGGCAAGGCGAGGAACCTCCTTTCGGTAAAACTCTGCCGCGCAGGATTCTCGTGCCGTTTCCTGTGGAGTCCGCGCTTTCGGGCGTCGGGCAACGCCCCAACCGTATGTGGTACAGAAGGCTTTTTGAGGTTCCCGAAGCATGGACGGGCAAACGGATCCTGCTTCACTTTGGAGCGGTTGACTGGGAGGCTGTGGTTTACCTTAACGGTACCAAGCTGGGAAGCCACAGGGGAGGATATACGCCTTTCAGCTTTGACATCACAGAAGCACTAAAAGCGCACGGCCCGCAAGAGCTTATTGTAGGTGTATATGATCCTACGGATGAGGGCGATCAGCCGCGCGGCAAACAAAGCCGGCGTAGATACGGGATCTGGTACACCTCATCGAGCGGGATCTGGCAGACGGTTTGGCTTGAGCCTGTGCCTGACGCTTACCTCAGGAGCATTCGGGTGACCCCGGATCTGAGAAACGCGCAAGTCAACATAGAAGTTGAGGTGGAAGGGGCGTGCAAAGGTGATCGGATCCACGCCGTTGTAAGCGCTTCGGGAAAAGAAGTGGTTGCGAGGGAAGTCGGTCTTTCAGAGTTCTTGGGGCTTTGGTTGCGGAAAGCCAGGCCGTGGTCACCCCAAGATCCTTTTCTATACGATCTTACGGTTGAACTTAAGCGCTCGGGAAAGGTGATCGACAGAGTGTCGAGCTATTTCGGGATGCGCAGTATCACCGTCCGCGCCGGCCGCAGGGAGGCACTTCGGCGGATACTTCTCAACGGAAAATTCGTCTTTCAAATCGGGCCGCTGGACCAGGGTTTCTGGCCCGACGGGCTTTACACCGCGCCTTCAGACGAAGCTCTCAGGTGGGATATAGAGATTACGAAAAAGCTCGGCTTCAACGCCACGCGCAAGCACGTGAAGATAGAGCCTGAAAGATGGTATTACTGGTGCGACAAACTGGGCCTTATGGTGTGGCAGGATATCCCGAGCGCGGGAAACAGGACGCCTGAAAGCCGCCGGGAATTCAAACGGGAAGCCCTTGAGATGATCACCGCTTTGAGAAACCACCCGTCCATTGTCGGGTGGGTGCTTTTCAACGAAGGCTGGGGGCAGTTTGAGGATCCGGGTTTTCTCGAAGAGGTCAGGAAAGCTGATCCCACCCGTTTCGTGACTTGGGCGAGCGGCTGGTACGACAAGCCGCTGGGTGATGTCGTGGACGTTCACTGCTATCCCGGACCGGGGTGGGTTGTCCCCGAAGGGGATCGTGCGGCTGTGATCGGTGAATTCGGCGGCGCTCAACTGGGCGTGAAGGGGCACACTTGGACTGAACGCGGGGCATGGGGCTACTTCGTTACGGGGTGCCGGGAAGATCTTGAAGAAACCTATGAGGATCTCCTGAGACAGGTTTGGGAACGCGTTGGGGCGGTGGGAATAAGCGGCGCTATTTACACGCAACTTACCGATGTCGAGCGTGAATGCAACGGTCTTGTGACATACGACAGGGAAGTTGTAAAGGTGGATCCCGAAAGGATAAGGGCTGCAAACCGCGGCGCTTGGTCCGGCAAGATGTTTGCAAGAGTAGTCCTTCCTACGGCCCGCGGAAAGAAAACCCTCTGGCGTTACACTCTCTCCGAGCCGCCGCCTGATTGGATGGCCCCCGACTTTGATGACTCCTCGTGGAAGGAAGGTCCCGGCGGTTTCGGGAAGCGGGGAACGGTTCAAACTCGTATAGGAACCGTGTGGACGGGCCGCACGATTTGGCTTCGCAAGACATTCGATTTGCCGTGGAACTTGTGGCCTCTGCCGAAAAGGCATCTTAAAGATCATCTTACTTGGACGAATACTTTTAAGCTCCTTGTCCATCACGACGATGAGGCCGACGTTTATCTTAACGGGTTTCCTGCAGCGCGGCTTCCCGGTTGGCACAACTACTACGAAGAAGTGCCTGTGCTCGAGGAGGCCGGAGCGTCGCTTAAGCCTGGACGCAACGTAATAGCGATAAAATGCACTCAGGTTGCAGGGGACCAGTATATCGATGCAGGCCTTCTGCAGGTGCGCGAAAAGGGCGGACGGAAGTCCTTAAGGTTGCCTTCGGAAAGGGTATGGTTTTGGTATCGCCACACGGAGTGGCC
>CAZGYL010000484.1:0-4618 GCA_964529985.1 uncultured Planctomycetia bacterium
CCTTGGATCGATAAGATCAAGGAAGTTCTCCAGATAGGTTACCTGTTTTCGAACCTGGTATGGGGGTTTTTCGTCGCCCTCATCGAAGCGATGATCGTAACGCTCGCCCTTCTTGCAGTAAGC
This sequence comes from uncultured Planctomycetia bacterium, assembly GCA_964529985.1. Lineage (GTDB taxonomy): Bacteria > Planctomycetota > UBA8108 > UBA8890 > UBA8898 > CAZGYL01. The sequence continues at coordinate 124 of CAZGYL010000484.1, forward strand.
GGGCGCAAGACCGAGTTCGGGGTCCGCAGAGTCGAAGGAGCGACGCGCCCGGCCGTCGCCGTTCAGGTGCTGTTGGAGGGCATCCTTCTGGGCGCAAGCGGGGCGGCTTTGGGTTTCCTTGCAGCCCCTTCGGTAGGAGCTTGGCTTTGCCGCAATCTTCCATGGCACATGCGCATTGAGCCGGGGGAAGTGGTCTTTGTTTTTTCAGTAGGCATGATTCTGCTTCTTTTGTCTTTTCTGATACCGGCGATACGCGCATCAACTCTTGAACCTGCAGAGGCTGTGAGAGATCTATGAACAACGAGGTGCAAGAGCAGGCCGGCGATCATGTGATCGAGCTTAAGGGCGTTGAGAAAATCTACGGCGATGGGCCTTACGCCGTACGCGCCCTGCAAGGAATAGATCTTGCCGTGCGGCCCGGTGAGTTCCTTGCGGTGTGGGGCCCCTCGGGTTCGGGCAAATCGACGCTCCTGCATATAATGGGGCTTCTTGACCGCCCCACGCGGGGCATTTGCCTCTTTCAGGGAAAGGACACCGCGCTGCTTGGAGATCGCGAACTTTCCCGACTCCGCAACCGCACGGTGGGCTTTGTATTCCAGAGCTTCCACCTGCTTCCCCATTTCACCGCGCTGCAGAACGTCATGCTGCCTCTGCTTTATGCCGGACGGCGCGATGCGCGGGAAGCGGCGCGAAAAGCACTTGCGGCCGTAGGGCTTGCCGACCGCCGGCACCACCGCCCCGGCCGGCTATCGGGAGGAGAGAAACAGCGCGTCGCCATAGCACGCGCTCTTGTAAAAGAGCCGGCTGTTATCCTTGCCGATGAGCCTACGGGGAATTTGGACAGCTCAACGGGCCGCTCCATCCTCGACCTGCTTTGCGAGATACACCGGAAAGGCGTAACGCTCGTGCTTGTAACTCATGACCCCGAGGTCGCAGCCAGAGCGCAAAGAATCGTGTACACCAAAGACGGGAAGATAACCGGCGAAAAGAGGCGCGGAGAAGCAGGCTGAGCCGCTCGTTACTTCTTGCGGCCAAGAAGCCTCAAGAACTCCTCCTCGTCTATCGTCCGGATTCCCAACTCTTGGGCCTTCCGCAACTTCGAGCCCGGATTTTCTCCCACGACCACGAGATCCGTCTTACGGCTTACGGAACTTCCCGGTGTACCGCCCGCTTCCCGGATCGCTTCCTGCGCCTCTTCCCGCGTCATGGAAGCAAGGCCGCCTGTAAGAACCACTGTCTTGCCGGCAAGCGGGCCGCCCGCCCGTTTCCTCTTTACCGGTGTGAACTTAACACCGCCGCGCCGTAGTTTTTCAATGAACTTCAAGTTCGCTTTGTTGCGGAAAAACGCCGCGATATTAGCCGCAGCCACAGGCCCTATGCCTTCAACCTTCTCAAGGTCCTCAACACTTGCCTTCATGAGCGATTCAAGGGAACCGAACGTCTCCGCCAAAATCGAGGCGGTATGCTCACCCACCTCGCGTATCCCGAGTGCGAAAATGACGCGGTGGAGCGACCTGGAGCGGGAGACATCTATCGCGCGCAACAGGTTTTCCGCGGATTTTTCCCCCATTCGTTCCAGGCCCACCAGCTGTTCTTTTCTGAGGAAGTAAAGATCCGCTGCATCGTGGATAAGGGATTTTTCAAGAAGCTGGTCGACCAATTTGTCCCCGAGCCCCTCGATATCCATGGCCCGCCTTGAAGCAAAGTGCTTTATGCGTTCCTTCACCTGCTGCGGGCATGAGACGTTCGGGCAATAAACAAGTGGGCTGTCCGGAACAGGCACCACAGGTTGACCGCAGGAGGGGCAACGGGTGGGCATGCGGAAAACTTTTTCCTTGCCCGTGCGTTTTTCCCGCACGGGTCCCACGATCTCAGGGATCACATCCCCTGCCCTGCGTACAATCACATAGTCGCCGATACGCACATCCTTGCGCTTGATCTCTTCGCGGTTATGCAATGTTGCGTTCCTAACCACGACTCCGCCGACTTCAACAGGTTCGAGTACGGCGACCGGAGTAAGAATGCCGGTTCTGCCCACCTGAACCTCGATGTCCACGAGACGAGTCATCTCTTCACGCGGCGGGAACTTGAAAGCCACGGCCCAGCGGGGACTCCGCGCTCTGACACCCAGCCGCTCCTGCTGGGCGAAGGAGTTTACCTTGACGACCAACCCATCGATCTCAAAAGGCAGTTCGTCGCGCTCCTCCTTGTACTTCTCCCAAAGCCGGATTACCTGCTCCGGATCGTTTACGACCCTGACGAAAGGAGCGGTGGGGAGTTTGGCCTTTTTGAGCCAGTCAAGAAATTCCTTTTGCGTCCTGACCGAAAGCCCGCGCAGCCTTCCGGGCGCATAAAGCACTATTTTCAAAGGTCTTGACGCGGTGACCCGAGGGTCGAGCTGCCGCAGAGTGCCGGCGGCCGCATTGCGGGGGTTGGCGAAAACCTTCTCGCCCCGCTTCTCGGCCTCGCGGTTCATTGTCTCAAAGTCCGCCTTATCCATGTAGACCTCGCCGCGGACCTCCAAAAGCTCGGGCACCTTCTCGGGAGGAAGAGGGAGAACGGGGGGAACGTCGCGGATCGTTTTGATGTTCGGGGTCACATCCTCGCCCCTTATTCCATCGCCTCGTGTCGCGCCGCGTACAAGCACCCCGTTTTCATAGACAAGCTCAACGGCCGCACCGTCGAATTTGTACTCAACCACCAGCTCGGGCATCCTGCCTCCCAAGCCGTCCTTGGCCCGTCGGCACCATTCCTTGAACTCCTCCGGTGTGGTCACATTCTCCAAACTGAGCATGGGCAGTTCCCGAGTGACGGTCGGGTGCTCCGATTCAACCGGAGGAGCGGCTCCGACCTTCTGAGTCGGGGAATCGGGCGTTACAAGCGAAGGGTATTTGCGCTCCAGCTCCTCAAGTCGCCTGAAAAGCCGATCATAGGCTGCGTCGGGAATGATGGGGTCGTTAAGTACATAATATCTAAAATTGTGGTACTCGATTTCCGCGCGAAGCCGCTCGACTTCCCGTTTGACTTTCTCCGGAACCCGCGTAGTGACCATGGCCGCGTCAACTCCCCTTTCCCGGGTCTTCGGCTTGTGCCGGACTTTCCGGTCCTACCGAGCAAAGCATTATACGGCGAGCCGGGGGGAAACGTCAGCTTTTTGCCGGGCGGGGCGGCTTCTGCCCCGGAAGCGAGATCATGGCAAGGCCCTCAGAGGGAAGGCGGTGCGGTAACCCGTCGTCTCCAAGGGCGCTTGGTGCTTCGAAACCGCCTTCAGAGATGCCCGCGAAAAGCTGAGAGGCGATATGCTTCAGTGCGGCTTTACGCCGGGGTGAGAGTCTCTGAGGCTTATCGGTCAGATAGGCCGAAAAAAGACTGGGCTTAAAGAAGAGCAAAGCCGGAGAAGGAGCTCCAAGATCGGCGGCCATGCGCCGCAGCAGCCTGCGCTGGGACCAGGAAAGCTTGTGGGCTGCGCACAACTCTTCCCACAAGGCGGCAAGAGCGCGCCTTACGCGGCGCCTGCGGCTTGCAGCTTCTGATCTAGGAAGCATGGGCTTTCTCCTTGCTCACCGCCGGGGTGCGCACCCGGTTCGACTCCCAGTTCACAGGTTCGATCGGAGGCCGCGGCGCCCCGGCGGCCTCCTCCTTGAGGCGCTTTATCGTTCTGAGGGCCCAACGGCCGCTTGCCTGCATCCTGGGGTCGGCGCTTGAGAGTAATCTGCGCAGGCACGGTTCAATTCCCCGGTGCCCCAGCCGGTACAAAGCTACGGCCGCTGTGGACTGCACCCGATTGTTGGGGTGCTCCAGGAAACGCACCAAACGCCCCGCCGCGGCTTTTCCCGCAGCTTCAGCCAGAGCTTCAAGAGCGTTGGCCACAACCCGCGGATCGCGGTCCTCAAGCAGCCGCCCCAGGGCCTCCCGGGCCTTGGCGTCGGCCAACTCCCCCAGCAGGCGGGCGGCCGTCGCGCGGACGAAAGGATCCGGAAACAGGCTCAGTCCCAATGCTGTGGATCTGAGCGAATGCTTATCAGGAAGCTCCCTTGCGACCGCCAAAGCACGGCGCACTCTTTCGATGTCTCCGTGCTCAAGTTCGGTTCTGAGCTGCTCCATGAAGTGGCGGTCCACCCGTGCCAAAGCAGCCACGACCTTTGGTCTTATCTCGGGCCGCAGATCGTTCCACCTTGCGTAAAGCAGGTAAAAGGTGCGGCCGCTGAGCTTTCGCACGGCCTCCTCCCGCACGTGGGCTGAAGGGGATGCCAACTGCTTTATAAGAAGCGCCAACGTGCGGACCGACTGGCTCGGGTCAAGCATGCTTGTTGCGCGAAGCGCAATGGCTTCCACGGGATCGTTCAACAGCCCCTCCAGGTGCGGCGTCAACAGCTTGGAAGGCAGGCCGCGCAGCGCCTGCAGAGCTTCGGCGCGCACATCGGTGAACTTGCTCCGGAGAAAAGGAACGATTTTCTCAACCCGCTTCTTTGCAGGTCCGCTGTATGACCGTGCG
>CAZGYL010000485.1:0-4618 GCA_964529985.1 uncultured Planctomycetia bacterium
GGTATCGAGATGCCGAGCCACTGTGCGGGCCGCCTCAAGGTCGCCGCTTCCCTCGTCAGAAAATCTTCCTTCTGAAGCTTCTGATGCTGCACCCCGGAGGCCAGTTGGCGTCTACTCTCTGCACGTGCACGGTGATTTTTTGAAACGACCTTACAAGAAAGCCCGGAACCGCACTCCGATTGTTGCGAAAACCATTGTTTGGCGCCCGAAGAAGGGGCACAAATGGCCGTCGGGCCGGTGATACCGAGGCCATCCGAGCTGCCTTTGGTACAAGAGGTTTCTTGTGTCCGGCACATGAAAATTGTCCCTGGTGACCGCGTTAATGACGACAGGGTGGAGGTAGGATACCAGCTTTTCATGAAGATTGTTTGAACTTTGCTTAAGGCGGAGAACCAAATAGTACAGTTTGCTTCCCAACGTCCTTCATAACTGCGGCACTATGAACCAGCGCTCCAATTCGTGTTAACCTTTTTCATCCCGGCCTATCTTGTAATAGGAAACCAAAGCCCGGCCCTCTCGCAAGGCGAACCGGGAAAGCAAGAAAGGAGACGCAATGAAAGGCGCAGGCCTGTTTTGGGTCCAGCTCCTGCTAATGACCGCCCTCTCCCTCACAGTGCACAGCGAAGCAATCATTGTCGACCAGGCGGGCCGGGGCCGCTACACAACAATTCAAGCTGCATTCGATGCTGCGGAGGAAGAGGAGCCAAAAACAGGAGCCGGCGTACACTGCCTTCTTGCCAATCGCGATCGCGTTCTTCCGGTCAACTCGATTCTACGGCCCGCGGCTCAAGAGGCGATCTGCGGGCGCCTTTCCCACTGCTTGACCAACCGGGATCCCAAGTTCGTCCGAAACGTCAGCTTTGACTTCGACCGGTTTCAGGTTTTCTCCAACTCAGGGGTCCTTTATGAAATTCCTGATTTTACAGCCGAGGAGCCTGAGTTTTACCTGAGATCCGGATCACCTGCGTTGGATCGAGGAACCGCCGATACGAACGACGACGGCGAAATAGACTCCAGTGACACCGCGTGCGCTCTGGCGTTTCTCTTTGAAGAAGCGGTTTCTCCGCCTGCGCCCTTTCCTCTCTGCCGGCCGGATCCGACTGCGGACGCTCTGACATGCTTCTCTTACGATTCGTGCAAATAGTGGGCGGCGAAGGAGCCGCGCTCCTCCTGCCGCAGGTAGTGGAGGGCCTTTTGGTGCCTTCGTTTTTGAGCTGTATGGTATGGAGCCTGCGGAAGCCTTGAGAGACTCTTCGGATTTGCAGTCTTATATCCACAGGGCCGAAAGCGGAGACATCGACTCTTACGGTCTTGTGGTCTCCAGGGTCCAGGGAAGGCTTCGCGCTTTCATTGCCTCCTTCTGCCCTGGTAGAGATCTTGTTGACGAAATCGCACAGCAGACCTTTGTGTGGGCTTACGAGCACCTCGCCCAGTACAAACCAGGGACCCGATTTTACAGCTGGCTCAAATCAATCGCGCGAAATATTCTTATGGCGGAACTTGAGGCCCTGAAACGCAGAACTCGAAACAGACGAAACTATCTCGTCTACCTCCAGACAGCAAGCTGCCGTAACCGGGTTCGAAGCGAAAGCCTTTTTCCGGAGCGTCGGTTGAGTTTGCGGAAAAACACTCAAAGACGACTCCGGAGCTCCCTGAGGCGGGCAAGGCGGGACACAAAGCGCTCATTGAGCTGAAGAAGCTTGAGGAGCAATGTTTCGAGTTCCTTTCGCAACTGAGATTTGATGAAATCAACTCGGCCCTTCAGACCTTCAGTTCCCGGCACCCGGGGGCTGAGGCGGAAGTGTCAAGAATTCTGGCGAGGCTTAAGCCTGCGCAGCGTCTGTGGGCCTTCCTCGGAAAGGTCCTTTTGAAGGCGGCGTCCAACCACGAAACGCTCTACCTCTCCTTTGTCTCCGACCCTCTTCTCGGAGGAAGCTCGCCTGAAGGCCGTTACCGCATTTTAGAGGCCGAGCTTCCGCGCCTCACTCTGAGGCCGGCAGGCTCAGCGGGCGGAAAGGAGGTGCGATCTGTTTTCGATCTTTCAACCCCGGCGTTGTTTTCCCTTCTAAATGGTGTGAAGGATCTCACAAGCTCAGAGGCCCGCCTGGGTTTGGGGCTCCTGCTTCTCGTTCGCTGCGGGCCGAACCGAGGCATTCCTTTTCTCCTTTCCGGGGAAAAGGGCTCTCCGGGAGTTGCCTTTGAGCCCCAAGAGCTTGCCCGGATCGCGGAAATCGCCCTCAACGTACAGCTCAAAGAGACACAGAGCCTCTTTGAGAAATACCGCAAAGCCGCGGCGCCGCCCGAAGTCTGGGACTACCTTTCCCGCAAAGCGGCCGGGCTTGCCGTAAACCGGCGGCTCGGAAAGGAGGCTGAAGAGACGGTGAGAGAAATCTACCTCGGTTCGCGCACAGAGAGTTTGTGCAAAAGACCGATAGAGCGATTCTTCCATGCAAAGCGGGTCAAGAAGCTCGGCGGCGGCCGGCTTGGGCTTTCCTATGACTTCTCCGGTGAGGAGCAGCTTCAGGACTTTGCAGCGGTACCTGAGAGGGCCTACCTTTCCCGCTTTTGTTCTAATGGGCGGAGTGCATGGCAGGCGCCCATGTCAGCTGGTTTGGGGAAAAGCGCTGGGCAGGAACCTCATTCCACTCTTTTCTTTTATCGTCGACCTCAGAGAGAAGAGCCTCGCATGGAGTATTCGAGGACGCCGGGTCCCGGTAAGCAGCGGGCGGGTCTTCTCAAAGCTTAAGGTTGCATTATCTCCGGAGGGATCGTTTTCCATCTTTACCAATGGAAGCACCGTGCTTTTCGACGCCTTCGTAGTCGAAGACAAGCTCAGGAGTGAGTGGGTGCGCGAGTTCGCAGGGAGAAAGGCCGCCTCTGAGTTCACCGCGCTCCGCACCAGCTCAGGAGGCGGTGGAACGCCCGGAAAAAGCGAACTTCGCAAAACGAGAAAACAGAAAAACCACAGAAGGGAGAAATCGCTATGCCGCTTAAAAGTCCCGGGCCTGTCCTGATTCTCGGTTTCTTTCTTGCGACTCCGGCTCTTGCCGACAGAGGATCGATTTCGTACAAGGACGCGCAAATCGACATTGAAGAGCCCGGACAGAAGGCGATCCTCGGCTGGTGCAGAGGCGAAGAAGTCCTAATTCTTGCAACCGAACTTCGGGCCTCCCAGCCTACCGAGGTGCTTGAGATCATGCCCTTTCCTTCGGCCCCGGCCATTTCAAGAGGAACTTACGATTCTTTCAGGGCGTTGAACAGGATCTCCGAAAAGAATCGGAAGAGTTTGTCCTCCCGCGGCGGAAAACCGGCACCATGAAAACCGGAGGGATCAAGGCGACCCCGCCGTCGGGAACCGTAAAACTTTCGCTCCTCGCAGGGGCGAAACCCGTTGCCGATGCCTCCGCGGTAAGCTCCTCCCCGGCGGTCAGTCCGGTCAAAAGGAAAGCTCCGGCGTCGTTGGCGTACGTAACTTGGGAACCTATCTTTATGCGAGGCACTACCGCCGCAAGCAGCCTCGGGCCGCCGGCCGACGGATACAGAATGGTTCCGACCGCTGCTGCCGTGCCTGAGGAGCCCACCGCCACCCCATTCTGATCGTGTAAAGCAGAAAATAGAACATTTGCAAGTACCATCGGCTCCACAGGCGCTGTTACGGTGCCCGAATCGCCCGCAACCGGTGCAACACCCTGGCAGACGATTTGTCAGGGTGCCGGAATGTTCAAGAGCATTGCCGTTCCGGTGGATTGGGTTCCTGCACGTTCGGTGACCATCACCGGGAAACGGTTGCTCATGAAATACGTCGGCTTCTCATACCCTTCTGCAGTAAGCGTTGCATCTGGTATGCGGACCCCTTGTTCGTCCTCAAAAAGAGCTTCCAGGGCTGCCTCCCCGGGTTGGATCGAAGTCGGCGGGATCGTAATTCGGGGAAGGAGATCCACAAGCACCGTAGCGGCCATCGGCGACTCTATCACTACAATCTCCCCCGGATCCAGATTGTAGTACTGGCTGGAGGAAGGGACGAAGAGGATCGGAAACCCCTCTTCAGGCGGGTCGCAGCGAACGTAAAAGCGCTCACCTGCGGGAACTTCTATAAGGAAGACTCCCGAAGGGGTGCTCAGTGCAGGTAGAAGCCGCTTCACCCTGATCGGTAAGCACCGCAAATCGAAAGCCGGGAAGCGGCATTCGCAAGAAGTGTAACGCAATGTCCTGCTGCGTCATGTAGACAGTACCTGCAACCCAGCCCGAACCGCCGGCCGCGTAAGCCGAGAAGAAGACGAAGGAAACAATCCCCAGGAGCCGGGCAACTTCTCTCACTCGCATGGCGGATCTCCTTTCAGCAAAAAAGCACAGACGTACAAAACGAAAACGAAACGTTTTACACGTTTTTTCTTACGGGCCGGGAGGTGCTGCTTGCTGGGAAGACTTTTTCACCCTTTAGGCCGGTGTGCCGGACTTGCTCACCCGGGACTCTATACCCACCCTGTTCCCCGAGACAAGGGAAAAGTGCCCGGCATAAATAAAGAAACAGTGCCGATCACCTCAGGAGATGCAGTATCCGAATCCTACCCGACCGCAAAGAAAGCGCGTGCGGGGTTCCTCGGCGCAGGCAGGACCA
>CAZGYL010000486.1:0-4617 GCA_964529985.1 uncultured Planctomycetia bacterium
CCTCTAGAATGCTCCTGTTCATGAAGGGGAGGTCGGCAAGAAGGGGCACGGCGAGCTTAAGCGCGGTCAGCAGCGCTTCACGCCCCGCATCAACCACGAACTGCAGGCTGCCTGGATCCATACTTCACCTCACGCAAAACTCTCAGCGAGCTTGCCTATGACAAGCCCCCATCCGTCCACAAGCACGAACACAAGCACTTTGAAAGGAAGCGATATGAGAATGGGGGGCAGCACGAGCATGCCCATTGAGATAAGGACCGAAGCAACGACAAGATCGATCACTACAAAAGGCAGGTAGATCATGAAGCCCATCTTGAACGCCCGTTTCAACTCACTCGTCATAAAGGCGCAGGTCACCACCGAAGTCGGTATGTCCGCAAGGCGGACTCCCCCTGTTGAAGGCTGCTCGGTGCGTGAAATCTTCAAGAAAAGCTCCAAGTCCCGCCTGTCGATCTGCCTGAACATGAAACGTCTCGCCGGTTTGAGCGCCGCTTGAATCGTTTCGGCTTCGCTCTTCTGGTAATTCAAGTAGGGCTGGATCGCATCGTTCCAGATCTCGGACCAAGTGGGAGCCATGATCATGAAGGTGAGAAAGAGCGAAAGCCCTATGATCACCTGGTTGGGCGGAAGCTCCTGCGTTCCCAAAGCGCGGCGGACGAAAGAAAGGACGATAACCACCCGGACGAAGGAGGTTGTCATGAGAATGATCGAGGGCAGAACGGTAAGCAGCGTCAGGATCGCCAGAATACGCAAGGAAACCGAAAGGGTCTGTCCTCCTCCGACGAGGTCCCGGACCGTCTCTGCTGCAAGAACCGGAAGCCCGATCATTGGAGTTCCTCCCTCCGCAGGCTGCGGCGCCACCTACCTACAGCTTCGCGCAGACGGGCGATCTGCCGGCGATAAGGAGCTGTTTCCTCCGCCGGCTCGGCTTCTTCTTCTGAAAGAGCCGCTGCAAGTTCCTGCTCAAAACCGCCGTCGATACTCAAGACTTCTTCCGGCCGGCTGAACGAACCGAGCGCGCGGACTTCCTGCCCGAGCCCCAAGAGGAATATGCGGTTGCGCACGCGGACCAAGACCAAGGAATGTTTAGGGGAGATGTAGGCCGTCTCGATTACGCTTATATTTCTGCCCGCCCCGGGCTTTCGCGCACCGGCGGCGCTTCGCCGCAGAAGCACATACAGTCCGCCTGCAAGTCCGGTCAGAACCAGAAGAATGCCAAGCGGCCGAAGAAGGCCGACCTGCCCTCCGGCGCTAGGCGCCCCCCGGGCCGGGCCGTAGATTTGGTCTATCGTCTTGGACTCCAGGTCCACAGGTTCGGCCGCCGGCACCCAGGCCACAAGAAGCAGTGCAACAAACAACCGAACGGCGAATCCTTTCGCCTTCACCTCGGTCCCCTCTCTCTTTTCAGGTCCCCTCTCTTTTCAACCGGGACTTTCGGCTTCCGTGCCTCAAGTCCCTTTGCCTCTTGACGTCAGCCTTTCAGTCGAAGCACCTCCTGGGGCGAGAAGATCTCGGTCACGCGAATGCAGAAGTTCTCGTTAAGTACAAGTACTTCGCCTTTCGCGATCAGACGGTCGTTCACGTAGATGTCCAAGGGATCGCCGGCGAGCTTCTCAAGCTCAACAACAGAGCCTTCGCGAAGCTTGAGAATATCCCGAAGCAGCATGGCTCCGCGGCCCAACTCAACGCGCACCTTAACATGCACGTCTTTGAGGAGCTCGATCTGCTTCAGGTCCGGTTCCTCCCCTTCGGCTTCCTCCCCCGGCGGGGCCGGAACGTCCGGGAGATCGAACGCAGTGCCTTCAGTACCGCCTGTACCTCCGCGTTCGATTTCATTGAGGATCGTATCGATCCCTTCCTGATCAAGCACCTGGCTCTCCTCTTCCGGAGCGCCTGTCATTTCAGTGCCCTCTACGATCTTCGGGCCTTGGGAATCGCTCCCCGCCGCATCGGTGTCAGCAGGTGGAACTTCAGGCGGAGGCTGCCGGGCTTCGGAGTCCGCGCCTTGCTCTTCCGCCGCTCCCTGCGGAGTTTCTTGAAGCTCTTCTTCGTTGGGCTGTTTTTCCCGCTCCTCTTCCATGTCCCCTCCCTACCAGCGTGTTACCTGAAGCTCCTCTATGTACACTTCCTTGAGGTTCTCGTCGTTGAACGGGAACTGGTACCTGCGCTTCTCCGGATCGTTGGGATTCGCACCGAGTTTCAAGCCCCGAAGGATGTCTTCTTGAAGCAGCAGGCGGGCGCTTCTCGGGTCTTTTCTGATGTCTTGTTCCCTTGACTCAAGAACGCTCATGATCAAATCCTTCACCTGGTGGCGCAGCAGTTCTTCCAGAGGCGCCTCCAGGCTTTCAAGAAAGCTGCGCGATACAACGAGACTGAACTTGGCTGAAATCTTCCGATCGCCGTAGACCTGGTCGGCCTTGCGCGCCACCCAAACGGTTCCCAAGTCCCACACACGCCATTTGTTGGCTTCAGCCCGCCATGCGTCCGGATCCTGCTGCTCCACTGCGCCCGGCTCCTTCGCCCTGCTCTTACCGGGCCGCGAGAGCATGATCACTCCTCCAATGGCCACAACCAAAACGGCCAGGCCCACAGCTATGACTGGAACCGAAAGCAGCTTCATGCCCGGCTTCGCTTCGGCTTCCTTACCTTCTGCAACTTCCTGTTTGACCTCGTCCGCCATGGCTCTCCTTCCCTACCTGCCTGTACCGCTGTTACCCGTAGATTCAGCCGGCGGTCCGGCCGGAGCACGTGTGGAGCTCCCTGCACGTTCGCTCCGCCGCCGCGCCTTTTCCCTTTGCAACTGGACTTTCCCCATCCGACGTAGTGTATCTCGGCGGAGAACCGGTTCGGCTGTAACAATGATTTCAACGCGGTCGTAGCGCGCGATATCGGTTGTGTCCCGCGGGGGATCGTTCCGGCCGCGGCTTGCGATTTCAAGCCGAAGGGCCTCCTCCGGGTGGCCCATTTCCCTCCAGTGGCCGACCAGCACATCAGAAACGGCCTTGGCCCTTGCGTATCCCAGGGAAAAGTGGTCTCTGAAGGGACTGCCCGGCGGTAAGGGCAGAGGAGAGGTGTGCCCCAGGATCTTTATCCTGGTCCAGTATCCGACCAGCTTCTCGGCAAGGTATTCGAGCTTCTGCTTCGCACCGGGAAGAAGCGTGGCCTTGCCTTCTTCAAAAAGCGTTTCCCCGGCAATGGTCAGATTCACGCTCTCGTCTTTGACCTCCACAGCCAGGTACTTGGCAAGCCGCTGGTCCACCGCGATCTCACTCCTGCCGCTCTTGCCCTGCTCGTCCGGGACATCAAACGCCTTCTCGGTGAGCGCCTGAAAAGCCTGCTCCAAGCTTCGAATCGTGTAGCCTGTTACCGGAACGTCGATCTTGAAGTAAGTGCGGAACGACTGGAAAACCTCATAGATCTTCTGCTGCTTCACCTCCGAGACGGAGAAAAGCAGAATGAAGAAGGTAAGAAGCTGGGTCATGAGATCGCCGAAGGTAAGCGCCCAGGCCGGCGCTCCTTCTTCGCGCGGTTCTTCCCTTACCTTCCTCTGAGCAGCCACTTTCTACTCTCCTCGCATTGAAGGCGGCAGAAAGATCTTCAACTTCTGCTCGACCACTTTCGGGTTGTCCCCCGACTGGATCGCCATTACGCCCTGAATGATCAACTCCTTGATCAGGACCTCTTCCTTCGTCCTTGCGTCGAGCTTCTCGGCAAGCGGCATCGCAAAGAGGTTGGCCAGAATCGCTCCGTACAGAGTCGTGATCAGGGCCACGGCCATGTTGGGTGCGATCGAATCGGGATCGCTCAGGTTGGCCAACATACCGATCAGCCCGATCAGGGTTCCGATCATGCCGAAGGCGGGCGCGTACTTGGCGAACCCGTCAAAAATAGCTTTACCTTCGGCATGGCGGTTCTGCAGGTACTCAAGCTCGGTGCGCATTGCTTCCTGGATCACTTCGGGATCGCTTCCGTCGACGGCCATCTGGATCCCTTTGACCAGGAAGCGGTCGTCGATCTCGTCGATCACGTTTTCAAGCGCGAGGATTCCGTCCCGCCTTGCGATCTCGCCGAACTGCACCAGCTTCTCTATGATCTCAAGAGGAGACCGCCGCTTGGTGAAGAAAGCGTTCTTGAGAACCGAGAAGACCTTCAAAAGCCGGCTCAAGGGCATGCTTATGCACACGGCGCCGGCGGCTCCACCCACAACGATCAAAAGAGAAGGCGGGTCGACGTATTGGGAGAAGTTCTTCAGGGTGGCGATCACCAGAAGCCCGCCTCCCATTATGATCCCGATAATCGTGGCAAGATCCATGGCTCTCACTCCATACGGAAAGCTCGAAGCCTGCGCCCGTACTCAACGACCCGCTCGATGATCTCGTCCATGCTTTCGCTGACCACGATCTTCTCGCCCGTTACAAGAGTCACCACCGTATCAGGCGTCTCTTCAACGAACTTGATAAGTTCGCAGTTCACTACAAAAGGCCTGCGGTTAAGTCGCGTAACCCTGATCATGGCCGCACCTACAGCATGTTGACCAATTCCTGGAGCAGTTCGTTGGAGGTCGTAATGGTTCTTGCGTTCGCCTGGAAAGCCCGCTGGCCGATGATCAGTTCGGTG
>CAZGYL010000487.1:0-4609 GCA_964529985.1 uncultured Planctomycetia bacterium
GCGGCATAAAGAGCGATATCACGATGAAGGCCACCACACTACCCAGGAACACTATGATGAGGGGCTCAAGCAGGCGGGAGAGACTCTCCACCGCGACATCAACTTCCATGTCGTAGTTGTCGGCGATCTTGTTGAGCATCTTGTCCAGCTCACCGGTTTCTTCGCCGACGCTGATCATGTTCACGATCAAGTCGTCGAAGGCCCCGGATTGCCGCAACGGCTCGGCGATCGTTTCACCTTCACGGATACTGCCGTGCACGCTTTCAACCGCATCTGCTATCACTTTGTTGCCCACGGCGTCCTTGACGATTCGCAGCGCCTCAAGAATGGGCACACCGCTTGCGATCAGGGTTCCAAGCGTGCGGCAGAAACGGGAAACCACCGACTTGTGGATGACCGAGCCGAAAAGAGGCATCCGTAACTTAAACGAATCAATCGCCGCGCGGCCTTTCTCGGTTCGAGCGATAAAGCGGATGATTAGGTAGAAGACGAACGGAACGCCCGGGATCAAGTACCAGTAGGATTTAACGGTGTTCGAAATCGACATGAGGAGCTGGGTTATGGGGGGAAGCTCACCGCCTTGCTCCTCAAACATCTTCTTGAACTGGGGAACCACGTACGTGAGGATGAAGGAAAGAATGAGAACCGCGATCGTAATAACCGCAATCGGGTAATAAAGCGCTCCCTGCACCTTTTTGCGCAGCCGCAGGGACTTCTCTTGGAAGTCTGCGAGACGGTTCAGGATCTTATCCAGAACACCACCCGCCTCACCTGCCCGCACCATGCTCACATAGAGGATATCAAAAACTTTCGGGTGCTTGTTGAGCGCTTCGGAGAAGGTACTTCCCTGCTCAACGTCGGTGGCCACTTCGTTGATTATGTCTTTGAACTTGCCGGGCTTCTGCTGGGCTTCGAGGATCTTCAGGCTGCGTACGATCGGAAGGCCGGCGTCTATCAGGGTGGCAAGCTGGGTGGTGAATTGCGTTATTTGCTGGCGCGAGACCCGGTTGAAGAGCACAAGCCCTTTCTTTTTCTTTTCGGCCGCCGCGGCGGGCTGAGTACGGGTCTTCAGTTCTGTGATCTTGGTGGGTTTAAGCCCCCGCGCGCGGATCCGGCGCAGCGCATCGTCCCTTGAACCGGCTTCGAGCCGGTCCCTGACAGCTTGCCCGTTCCGATCGACCGCCTCGAATGCAAAAGTCGGCATGGTGCGCTCCTTTCTTGTCCGACTGAGCGGAGGCTATGCCGCCGAGGCGGCGATAGTCTCCCGCACCACCTCCTCAATGGTCGTGATTCCGTCGAATATGTGCAGCAACCCGCTCTCACGCAGGGTGCGCATGCCTTCCTCTTGAGCCGCTTGGCGAAGCGTCGAAGTGGAGGCGTTCTCCATGATAAGCTCCCTGAGCCGGTCGTTCATGAGCATCATCTCAAAGATCGCGATCCGGCCCCTGTAACCGGTTCCGTTGCACTCCTTGCAGCCCCGACCGTAGTAGAAGGTCTTACCGGCTACTTCGGACGGAGTGAGCTCCAGCTCATAAAGCTCTTCGTCCGAAGGTTCGTACTCGGTGCGGCATTTTATACATATCCTGCGCACAAGACGCTGAGCGATCACCGCTTCCAGCGTTGCGGTTACAAGGAAGGGCTCAAGGCCGAGGTCCGTGAGCCTTGTAACCGAAGAAGGCGCATCGTTCGTGTGCAGGGTGGAGAAAACGATGTGACCGGTCAGTGAAGCCTCAACGGCGATCTGCGCGGTCTCAAGATCGCGGATCTCGCCGACCAGAATGATATCGGGATCCTGGCGCAGAATGCTTCGCAGGCACGCAGCGAACGTTACCCCGATTTCCTCGTTGATCGGCACTTGAATCAGGCCGTCGATATCGTACTCGACCGGGTCTTCGGTGGTAATAATCTTGACCTCGACCCGGTTCGCTTCCCTCAGTGCGGAATAAAGCGTCGTGGTCTTGCCGGATCCTGTAGGCCCTGTGACAAGAATAATTCCGTTCGGCTTCTTCAGCAGCTTGCGGAATGTCTCAAGCTCATCCGGGCGAAGCCCCAGCTGCTCCAAATCGAGGTTGACGTTGCTGCGGTCAAGCACTCGAAGCACCACGCTCTCACCGAACATCGTCGGAAGCGTGGAAATGCGCAAGTCGACCGGGCGTCCTGCGATATTAAGTTCAATACGGCCGTCCTGAGGCAGGCGGGTTTCTGCGATGTCCAGATTGGACATAACCTTCAGGCGGCTTATGACCGCACGGGCCAAGTGAAGCGGGGGCGGCATCATTTCATAAAGCACCCCGTCAACACGGTAGCGGATCTTAAACTCCGTCTCAAAAGGCTCAAAGTGGATGTCTGAAGCGCGGTCCTTTATAGCTTGCAGCAGCACCATGCTCACAAGCTTCACAACCGGCCCGGCATTAGCGTCCTTTTCAAGCTGCTGGGCGTCGGGAATCTCTTCACGGGAATCTTCGGCGACGAATTCATCAGGGTTGCCGAACATGTCCTGGAGCGAGTCGGCCTTGCCCGCGTAATATCTTTCGATCGCGCGGTCCACCGATTCAGGATCGCTGACAACCGGCTTTATCTCCTTTGCTTCGCGCACAAGAAACTTAAGGTCGTCGATAAGCTGGAGGTTCATAGGATCGGCCAGCGCCACCTCCAGTGTCTCGCCGTCGAAAGAAACCGGAACCACGCGGTTGGATTCAGCGAAAGTGGCCGGGATCAGATCGATCACCTCCGGAGGAATATCAACCTGGTCGAGCTCGACCTTCTTGAAGCCGGCCTGAAGGGCCAGCGCCATTTGGACGTCCTCTTCCTTGATCAGGCCTTTGTCGACCAGGATTTTGCCCAGCGCTCCACCTTTTTCCTTCTGTTCGCGCAAGGCCTGCTGGATATCGTATTCCGATACCTTCTCCAGTTCCTTGAGGATCTGTCCCAGCAGTTTGCGTTCAGCCATACTACGTACTCCTTACTGAGCTGTGAACTCCGAGGAATGCGTCACTCGGAGAAGGTCTTCGATACTTGTCATTCCTGAGAGCACCTTACGAACTCCATCCTCCTGCAGCGTGAGCATGCCTTCGGCGCGGGCTTTCGCCCTGATTTCCATGGTGGGCCTCTTGCGGAACGCCATCTCGCGCAGGTCGGGAGACATTTCCATGAGTTCGAAGATGCCCTTTCGGCCGTGATACCCCGTGAACCTGCATTCCGGGCACCCTACCGGCCTGTAAATCGTGTGGCCTTCTATCTCAGACCGCGTAAGGCCTATCGCCCGGAGCTCGACGTCAGTGGGGTCGTAAGGCTCTTTGCATTTATTGCAAAGAACGCGGATAAGGCGTTGAGCCATGACGGCCATGATAGCTGAAGCTACAAGAAACGGCTTGACGCCCATATCGATAAGACGGGTGATCGCAGAGGGCGCGTCGTTTGTATGGAGCGTTGAGAACACCAAGTGCCCCGTGAGAGCCGCTTGCACCGCGATGTCCGCTGTTTCACGGTCTCGAATCTCGCCCACCAGAATGATGTTGGGCGCCTGGCGCATCATGGCTCTGATGATGCGCTGGAAATCAAGCCCGATTTCATGGCGCACTTGGGACTGATTAATTCCGCTTATGCAGTACTCAACAGGGTTTTCAGCCGTAATGATCTTGACATCGGGACGATTCAGACGCTTGAGCGCGGCGTAAAGCGTTGTGGTCTTACCCGAACCTGTAGGACCGGTGACGAGAAAGATTCCGGTAGGCCTCTTGATGATGCGTTCGAAGCGCTGGAGATCAGACTCGTGAAAGCCGAGGTCCTCAAGATCAATGAGCGCCTTTTCTTTGTCCAGGATACGCAGGACCATGCTTTCGCCCTGCGTTGCAGGGAGGGCCGAAACGCGGAAGTCGATATCCCTTCCCTGAATTTTCATCATGATTCGGCCGTCCTGGGGCCGGCGTTTCTCGGCCATGTCCATACCGGCCATGATCTTTATGCGCGAAATGATCGGCCCCTGGAGCTTCTTGGGGAAAGGATCGCGCTCCTGGCAGACACCGTCGATACGGTAGCGCACCCTCACCCGGTCCGCCATGGGCTCCACGTGGATATCGCTCGCCCTCTCCTTGACAGCTGTAGTGATCAGGTGGTGGACCAAGCGAATGATAGGTGCGTCGTTCGGATCGTACTCTTCCTCACCGGCCTGTGCCTCGGCTCTGCTTTGTTCCGCCTCGCCGATAACCTGGCTCAGATCCCCGGTCAGCCGGTAGTGATTGTCCAAAGCCTCTTCAAGAGCCGAGGGGGTGGCCAGAGCGCAACGGACTTCCCGGTTCAAAAGGAAACGCAGGTTGTCTTGAATAACGAAGAATTCGCTCGGATCGCTGATTGCTACGGTTATAACACCGTCTTTGGCTGCGACGGGAACTATGTTGTTCTCCGTTGCGACCTCCTTCGGCACCAGCTCTACAAGCTCAGGCGGAATCGTTTTGCCCGCCAGATTTGCGAAGGGAAGCTGGAAATGCTTCGCCAGTGCTCTGTAGACCTGCTCTTCAGTGCATAGATCGAGCTTGAGACAGGCCTCCCCGAACTTCAGGCCGTTGGCCTTGGCGTATTCAAGGACCTTCGGCACCTGGTCCGGCGAGAG
>CAZGYL010000488.1:0-4602 GCA_964529985.1 uncultured Planctomycetia bacterium
AACTGTTTTTGCTTAAAAGCGAAAGCGGCGCTTTCACTGCAAGCACCCGCAGACGACTCCTCAAGCAACTGCTGCCTCAAGGGAGGAAGGTCTTGCTTTATTACCGCAACCGAGTGGCCTCGCTCGGGCTCTTAGAGTATCAAGAGATTCTTCAGTTCCTGAAAGAGGGCGCACGGCGGCGAATATTAGGAAAGACCCGTCGCTTGAGAAAGAACCTCCTGCGCTGAGAAGTCGCCAGGGAGGCCCCCAGCGTAAGGGCCGCCCCGGCGCCCCGCCTCCCCAAGGCTGCGTGGCCGCTGGCGGCCGCGAACACCTCCCCGGAGGTGCCGGGACCGGTCTCGCCCCGACTTTAGTGTCTGATTCACAGAGACGATGAAATTTCGTGCTTGACTGATCGCCTGGCTACCGGTAATCTTAAACTTGCGTTGAGGGGAAGCGGACGGGCGCGCGAGCCCAGCGCGATAAACTGGGGACCGGAAACCAGGTAAATCTGGGGGATGCAGAGGAACGTGCACCTCATGCGCGGGGAATTGCGCAACCTTCTACCGTTTTCGTTGCGAACTGGAAGAAAGGACCTAAGATCCTACCATCAAGCAGCCGGTGCCTCGATTGCCCAAGAAGCTAAAAGGCTGATACAATTTGGGCCGGCAGTATCCTCCCCCCCCGAGGGCCAGAGCTCCTCCTTTCAACATGAAGAACCGGGGTGGTTATCCGAAGGGAGCTAACTTTATTGTTGAAAGGAGGAGGTGCCATGAAAAGGACAACCTATTCCGGTAGTTTCGTATCGAGGTTGATTAGGAATGGTCGCGGTCTTCTCAGAACCCAGGCTGTGCTCTTTTTCCTATTAGGTGGGTCGTATGTCGTGAACGCGGCTCCCGCCTTCAGCGGAGATCCCTACTCGATTGCGACCTCACAGGGGGACGACGGCTGGTACCACGGGTTCACAACCGGGAAAGTCAAAGGTCTGACGGAGGGAGCAAACTACTTGATCGTACCGGTTTCGTTCTACAACGTGGATTACGCCAGCGTCCAAGGCAAGCCTGCATGGCAGCCATGGGGATTTCAGGCGGGAAGTTCGGGTGAACAGAGCTTCTACATTTCGGTACAGAAACAGCACCAGGACTCCGGAACGTTCTACCTTGTGCTGTATCTGGATACCGATGCAGACGGGCAACTGGACCCGGAGGACGAGCAACTTGACATGGCTTGGGTGTACGTCGATTACTGAGGCAGACCGCGGTTGAGCGGCGGGTTCGCGGGGCGGGGTTTTACCCGCCCCGCCGATACCCCGCCGGGTAAGCAACGCAAGCGGAACCTGCCGTATGACAGGAATTTGCAAAAAGTGAGGGCATCGGCGATGCGGAAGGACAATGCGACGCTTTGGTTTTTTACGGCGTGTTTTTTCTTGACGGCCGAGCTGAAAGGAAGCACAGTACCCCAAGTCTCCAGGGTGGGCGAACTTGAGGACCAGATCATAGTTATTCAGGCCGAGGAGAGTGACAGCGGCCTGGGACGCTACATAACCTGGCTAGGTGACGTAAACGGGGATGGCTTGGGCGATTTCGCGTTCTCAGGATACACGCCGACGTTTGGGACGGGCGCTGATAATGTAGGTTTTATCTTTTTTGGAGCCAAGCCGCTTCCGAGACGGATTGACCTATCGAGGTGGCAGGCGTGGGGAATTCGAATCGTTTCACCGCGCGGCAAGGGCATCCCCGTACCTTCGGCGGGTCTGGGAGACATCGACGGCGACGGATATGACGACTTTCTTTTCGATTTATTCGATCCCCCGGGGCTGAAAATAATTACGTTCGGAGGGCCCGATCTGCCGTTACAGATCTCGCTGCATGGTTTCTCGGGATGCAGGATAAGCAAGATCACAGCCGATTCGAGCCTCGAAGGCAATTTGAATACCTCCAAATGCGCTACGGGCGATGTAAACGGCGATGGTCTACCTGATCTGTGCTTCGCATTTCCGGGAGCCAACCGGCGGGCTGAGATGCCCGGGGAGGGCGTTGTTTACGTCCTTTTCGGCCGGCGTCCTTTCCCGGAGAAGGTGGATTTGGGCGAAGCCCTTTCTTCAGGAAGAGCAACGAGGATAGTGGCACCTCAGGGCTTTCTCGCACCCGATCAGACAAGGGGACCGTCCTTCGGCTGGCGTATCACCTCGGGTCACGATTTTGACTCCGATGGCTGTGATGAAATAGTCATTTCCGCTCCCGGCTGGACGTACAGCAGGGACTCAGGCCTTGCCGGAGGAGCTGCCTTCGTGGTCTTCGGCAGAGAGCACTGGCCGCAGACAATGGACTTAACGGACCGCGCAGCGGAAGAACAGCGGGTCTGCCGCATATTTTCGAAGGTTGAGATGGGAGGTATTGGGTTCAACACGTGCTTGGCAGCGCCTGATCTTACAGGGGATTCCAAACCCGATCTTTTGCTTTCGACCTCAGGGCTGGGCAGCAGCAAAGTCAGCGTTGTTTCCGGGGCTGACCTGAGGCCCGGCGATTACTTCCTTGAAGCAATGGAAACCATTGACTTCGTCGGGCAGGCCGTCAGGTTGGGGCCGAGCGTCGCAACTGTGTTGGAACGCAACGGGGATGGCATGTACGACATCGCGCTTGGTGGACCCGCGGGCTTTCACTCGGCCATCGAATACGGCACGTATGGGGTCGTGTGGCTTGTGGCCGGGCGGGCTGCTTTTCCCAGGCTCTTTCAGGTCTTTGCCCGCCAAGACGATCTTTCGGCTATTTACGGCCCGTCGCAGGGGTCTGCATTTGGGGCCGCTATCGTCGGCGGGGACATGGACGGTGACGGCCTTTCCGAAGTAATCGTAAGCGCTCCGGGACGGAGCATGCCTGGTCTACCGGGAGAGTCGATCGGCCGGGTTTATGTAATTCCCGGAACGGTGGACCTCTTGGGGGAGCTTGTCGGGGAGTCCTTTGCGCCTAAAACCAGCAGTACATCCGGCGGAAACCGCCTGATCATCCGCGGCCGCGGATTCCACGAAACCACCGAAGTGTTTCTGGGTAGCAGAAGACTTGAAATCCTCGAGCGGCCTGATTCAAGGAGAATCGTCGCGCGCATACCGGAGATGGCAGGCCCCACTACAGTGCCAGTGACTCTGAAAAGCTCCCGCGGAACCTTTGTATTCGAAGACCGCTTCACCTTTTTCGAGAGTGTCCTACCTTATGAAGTGGACGTTGAAAACATGGGACCGAACGGGTTTGTCGTGGTCGAAACCGGAAGGCTGGGTTTTGTGAATCATCCGTTCTCCTGCAAAGGCGGATACGATTTCACAGGCGACGGGAAGGCAGAGATATTGGTTGCTTACTATCCCTCAAGAGGGATCAACATTCCGCCTCGCCCCGGGAGGGTTTTTCTCATCCACGGAAGCGACAGCCTTCCTCAATCAGTCACCACCCAAGAACTTTCCGACCTGTCTACGATCTTTGTAAGCGAGGAGCAAGAAGACCTGCTGGGCAAGGAGGCTTTCCTTGTGGGCGACATGAACGGCGACGGCCGCAGTGAGCTTGTAATTTCAGCCCCCTTCGCCGGGGCTGTTTATGTAATTTACGGCGGTGAGGTTCCGAAGGGAGAAGTCACCGTACAGGATCTGGCCTGGAGGCGCGGCTTTACTATCTTCGACTGCCCGATCGAGATCGAAGGAAAGATCCGAAGGCCCGGGATACAGGTTGCTTTGACAGGGGACGTTAACGGCGACGGATTCAAGGATTTCGGCCTGCTTGCAATGCCGCAGGAGTATACCGAAGATGGGCGGACCTGGTTTCTGGGCTCGATTGCCTTTGTGCTCGGGAAACCCAGGAGGGCGCGGCAGATCTCCTACAACTCTCTTCCCAAAGTGTATGCGAAACTTCCTCCGGCAGGCGGGCTTACCGCGGACATGCTTGCTTGCAAGGAACTCGGCGATGTTGACGGGGACGGATACGATGACATCGCTCTTCTCTGTTACAGCACCGACAATCCGGAATTGGATGGGGATCAATTCATGTCGGGGGTCTTCGTGTTTTTCGGACGTTCGTGGCTACAGCCCTATACCACCATGGACAGGGAGATACAAACCGGAGGAGCGGTACAGCTTCTTGCTAACACCCGCGCCTGGGCCGGCTCAGTCTGGGGTATTGGGGACCAAAACGGGGACGGCAGGGATGACATGGCAATCAAATGTGAGCCGAACGCTGAAACTGCGAAAGACAAGCAGCGTATATACGTTCTTTACGGGCGCAGGCGCGAAGAACTTGCGGCTGCGAGAGATTTAAGGAAGCCCGCCGATTTTGATGTTTATTTTCCTAAGTCACCCGATTTCAATGGTTCGCTGACGTTTGTGCAAGGGGGGCGGGACTTCAACGGGGACGGCTTCCCTGATATCCTCGTTTCAGACTTCCATGTTCTGGAGGCACCCCCTCCTGCAAGAGGCATATGTGTCTTCGGAGGGAACCTGGAGGAGAAGGAAGCTCCTCTTGGAGAAATCCGGGATGTTTTCCAACTCGTGAGCTACAAGAGGAACACCGACCCGGATTGGTTCGGGGCGTTCCCCGGAAACTTTTACTTTGGAGGTGACGTGAACGGCGACGGGTTTGAGGA
>CAZGYL010000489.1:0-4587 GCA_964529985.1 uncultured Planctomycetia bacterium
CAAAACCTTACGTACCACATAGCTCTTTCGCTGTCTTGACCACAAACGAGAACAAGATTCTACGAATCATGCACGCCTATATAGAAGCTTGCATTGCTGTTGGCCCCCTGAGCTCATGCGGCTCCTACCGCCAGGAGCAGATGTCGTCTCCGTTGCCGTTCTGGTTGACTCCATCGGGTCCGAGCGACCAAATGACGAATTTAAGCGGCGCCGGAAAGACGCCCTTGCGCGGATCTTTTTCCAGCTTCGCTGTAAAAGGCCGGCCTTCGGCATCAACGTAATTGAGCGCGGCTCCATAGGCCTCCGCCGGGATATAGACGTAGGGGTTGCCCCATAGATCCGCATACTCAAACAAACGCCCTCCTTCAAAAGGAGTGCGGAGTTTCCGCTTCAGTACGTCTTCGTCGACCTCGTCGCCGTCCAGATTGACCAACCTCTCAAGATCGAACTGAAAGTAAGGTCCTTCTCCCCGTTGCGTGCTCAGGCACAAAACAAGGCTCTCGGTGGGCTCGTTTATCTCATTGGAGGGGCCCACCCCCAATTGAGCCAAACGCGCGGGAGGCCAATCACCGAAAGGATCCTGATCGGCGAAGTTCTCGATCGCAAGGCTGAGGCGGGTTATCTCCTGTTTTGTAAAGTGCTTGTCGGCCCTGCGTCTTGCAAGTCTCAAAGCCGGCGCGATGAGCCCGGCGAGGGCAGCGAGGATAAGAATTACAACCAACACCTCAACGAGGGTGAACCCTGCGGCCGCTTTTCTCCTCCGGGCTTCCTCTTCCTGCTTCATCGCCTAAGCTCCCGCCCTGCGCTCAAGCGCCACAACCGTACCGAGTTTACAGTCACTTCAACCGGCCCGCCTCTTTCCAATGAACCGGCGAAGACCCCTGCGCGAACCGCGCTTCGCTTTGAGAAACGCACCGGTTTGCCCAGGTCCAACTGCTTCCGCCCGAGTATCGCTACGAGTTTTCCTTCACGGGTGTATTGGATTCCCAGTTCAAACGATCGCGTCGCGGCCAGCGCAGCACCGGTGTCCTTGCGCTCTTCGCTGCGCCCTTGCCTCTGGATGACCGCATAGACCTTTCCGTCCGGAGCCACCTCCAGGCGCAATGTAGAACGCCCGTCGCTGCAGAAAAGCCCGCACAACGTTCCCGGTCCGGGATTCTTGAAGACGGCACGCAGCCTGTAGAAACGGCCCCAGTCAACAAAACGGTAAAGAAGCGTTATCGAATCCGGCGCTCCAGCTTGGCGTCCGGAAAAAACAACCGATTGATTCCTAAGCAAAATCTGAACCCCGTAACGCTCATCCTCAAGCCACCCGCTCAGTACATCCTGGCTGTCGGCCCGCTCGAACCTATCCTCCCATGTCTCAAGGCAACGTGCCTCCCAAACCGCGTTCCTAAGCAAACGCACATAAAGCTCGAAAGGGCCTTCGGAGCCTTCAACTCCGGGTAGGCGCCCCAGCAGGCGTTCACATAAGTCAAGCCGGCCCGCACAGTAAGCCGCGTACGCGTCGACCAGAACAACCCATTGCGGAGGAGCGCCCCGGCGTGAAGCTTCGGCGACCAACCTGCGCGCCTCACTTCCGTCCCGTCTCCATGCATTCAAAGCAGCCAAAGCAAGGTCAAGCTGCGGCGGGGCTTGGTGAAACGCGGCTCGGGCGTAAAGGAGATTTCTCCACACCTGGTCATAGTCACCGGCGCTGAAAGCCGCAATCGCTGAAAGAACCCAGGCGAGCATCTCGTGCTCGGCCCGTACTTTCCCGCTTTTGCGAAGCCCATCAACACAGGCTTTCACCCCTTCCTTATCTCCGGTCAAAGCAGCCTGCCACCCCGGAACCAGCCACAACCCCGGACGCGACACCGCTTCGGTTTTAAGCTTCTCAGCCGCCCCCTCCACGCCCGAAAGATACCGCAGGAGGATCGCGTCCGGTCCGGAGAGTTCCGGCAGTTTCGCGATCTCACCCGCCGTCTTCTCTTTGCCGCTTACCGAAAGAACCACTCCCAAAGTGGCGACAATCTCAGGTGATCCTGTTTTCTCTACAAGTTTGAGAAGTTCCTGACGGCAGGCTTCCAGATCCCCGCGGAAAAAACTGACCGCAGCCTGGAGCCCCGAGCGCGAAACACCTTCCGGCAGATCGGCGATTAGTTTCTCCGCCTGATCGATATCCTCCGGCCGGCCTCTGTTAAGCAGCCGGACTACAAGTTCGCGCTCAAGCTTGAGCTTTTCCTCGGCAGGGCATTCCTCAAGCAGCGCCGAAAGGCTTTGCAGATCCCCGCGGTCAAGGTGGATCCGTGCAAGAATCGACAAAGCTTCGTTCTTGATCTCCTCAGAGCCCTTGCTTTTCGCTTCCAGGAGGAACCCCAGGGCCGCCCGGACCATTTGTTCATTTCCGGGCCCGGCTTCGCGGTAAAGTATCTGAGCGGCCCTCAAGAATTGCTGAGGCAAAACAACGCCGTTTTCCTGTGCGCGCAAAGCCACTTCAATCTCGAAGTCACGTTCCTCTTCCGTCAAATTTTCAAGAGCCTTCCGAGCGAGGAGTTTCTCAAGCAGCGGGTAAACCTCTCTCCTGGTGGGATCGAGCCTGAGGACCCGGTGAGCCAAAGCAACAGCGTAACTGTAAAGCCCGACTTCAGATTTGCCGCACCATTGGGCGAGCTCAAGCAACTGGCCGGAGTCAAGGACGTCCCGCTTGCGCACTTCCTCTCTGTAAATCTGGAGCGGGGTCTGGCGCGGTATGATCTCAGCCACCTGTGACCGCGGTATGCGGACAACACCGCCGCTTACCTTTCCCTCTGATCCCAAAAGTGCGATCGTAAGTGTCTCGCGGTCGCTGTCGGACTGAATGAGTCCCCTTAGAACCGAGCCGTTTGTAAGCTTGATCGTATCGTACAGTCTGATCTCCTTGCTTATGGGCGCTGAAAGCAGGAGGATCGAAAATACCAGAATCACCGCTTGTTCCTCCCGGTTCGTGGCTCGGCGCCTTCGGAACCCGCACTCTCTTCCGGCGCTTGGGACTGGGTTTTCTCCGAGGCGCGTTTTTTCTCTTTCAGAGCGCGCCTCAGCCGCACAAGCAGCGTTTGATCGGGCCGTTTCTCAGAAGTCGGTCTAACCGTCACGATACGGGGAGTTCCGTCGGGCCTGAATGCGACGGGGACCGGTGAAAGCCTCAGCAGTTCGGTCAGAGGAGGAGGCGGCACTTCGCGGGGCGCCGGAGGCCTCCAGGAGCTCTGGGCGCGGAAAGGATCGCGTGCGGCTGAAGAGGCGACGGAGGGGAACGAAAACCGCCTCGGCATCGCAACCATGGCTGAGGGAGCAGGCTGCAGGGAGAAAACAAGCTTCTCCTCATCGGTATGCCCGCCGAGAAGCGCCACAACGGCACGCACCAAGCCCAGCAGGAAGATGATCGCTGCAGCGAGTGCAACAAGCTGATAGCGCGTCACCGCGGCAACCTCCTCAGCGTTTGAAACGCCTGAAAAAAGGCGTGCTTTCCCCGGCCTTCCTCCGGTACTTCTCCATTGGAACCAGTCGCATCCCCCAGCCCGTCACTTTGGCAAGAAGTCCCCCGCTTTCAGCTCTTTGCGGAGCCGTCCGCAGACTGACCAACTCCAAATCAACGAACCGGCCGGGCTGAAGCACTTCTTTGAAAAGTTTTAAAACAGAATCGTAAGAACCGGAAAGCTGAACTGTAATGCCTGCGCGTGCCAAGCCCCACTTGCGGTCCCCTGGAATAGGAACCACTGCTTCGGGCTCGCAAACCACAGAAAGCACCTGGCTGAAACGAGCTCGAATCGCAGCCTCAAGAAGCCTCTCAAAGCATCTCAAGGTTGCCCAGTGGGCCGCATAACGAAGAGCATCGTCTGTCTCGCGCTGGTGGAAATCAACGCTTGAAAGATTCTGCTGCAATTGAACTCCTTCTTGAGAGGCCAGCCGGGTCAATCGAGCGCAAAGCTCTTCTTTCGCAGCTATGAAACGCGTCGGCATCTCCGCCCCTTGACGTTCCAGATCCGTCGGAACCGGGACGCAGAGTTTAGCGATCCTGTCCGCAAGCTCCTTTTCGGCCTCAGCCACCGTTTCTTGTGAGAGGCCGCCCGAGTCCACCACCCGCCGCTGCAAAGCACTTACACGCGCCATAAGAGCGCGTCTCCGGCGCCTCTGCGCCTCGCTCTCAGAACCAAAACTCAGGGCGATATAAGCAAGAACCAGGAAAACGGCCGCCCCTGCCAGAATCGGCGTGAGAAAGGAACGGTTGCGTTCCCAAAAATCGCTCAGAAATTCCTTACTCACTTCTCCGCCTTTCCGCTCCCTGACTCTGAAGGCGCCCTTATCCGCAAACGGAACCGATATGCGTTTTTCCTGGCCTCAAGGCGCCAGAACTCAGAGAGAAGTTTCACCGAACCGACGAAAGCCTGTTTTCCCAAATCCTGCTGCAGCTCTTGCACAAGCGCCACCGCCCGGCGGTCGGCGTTGTCGGCAAGTCCCTCAAGTTCGACCGCCGGAGCGAGCTCGTCTCTTTCCAACTGAACCTTTTCGAGCGAAACAAGATAAATCCCCGGATCGAGCTTCTGCCCCAAGTAAGCAAGCAGCTCGCCG
>CAZGYL010000490.1:0-4584 GCA_964529985.1 uncultured Planctomycetia bacterium
GGGAAGCAACTTCGAATCCCGGTAAGTGAAGCTGAAAAAATCGCTGTCACCGAAAGGAAGGCTTCCGCGTACCCATTTCCCGGGCTCAATGGGGTTTGAGGCGCTTGCGCTGTTATTAGGCTCCTTCTCAGGCACCGCCTCGACTTCGCCCATAAGCGCTTCGAGCGAAACCGACTCAGCAGCGCCGCCCGTTATATCCCGGCCGCGCAAAAGGACGCTTACGTACCCGGGCTCAGTCCCTTCGTAAACCTCAAGCTCGCCTATCTGAGCATACTCCTCACCTGGAGGCAAGCGGAAATTGAATCTCAAAAAGCGCGCCCATATCTGATTTCCGAACGAATACCTTTGAAGTCCGGCGCGCCTCTCTATCTTGAACTTTCCAACAGGCTTATAGCCGGCGAAGGCATCGTCGACCGAAGCCTCGACCGCGACTTCGACAGGAAGTTCCGAAGGATCCGGCCCTGAAGCTTTCACGGGGCAACTCAAAGAAAAGCCTCTGACAAGGGCCTTGCGGTTGCCCTGAAACGCAAGCACGAAGGAAAATGCACCCTCACTCACAGACGTCCACTTGGCGGGATCCCCCCGCTTCCCGTCGATGACATTCACAAGATCGTATGTCATGCTGACATCAGCGAAAAACACGCAGCCGCCGTTCCGGCGGCACGCGATGTTAAGCCCTCCTTTCGAAAGGAAAGAGTCGGACGGATCTTCGTAGGGCCGCTCGAAGGCAAAAACCTCCCTCACGTATACCTCATCCGAACTCCGGAAAGAAAAACGAATCCCGCA
This sequence comes from uncultured Planctomycetia bacterium, assembly GCA_964529985.1. GTDB lineage: Bacteria > Planctomycetota > UBA8108 > UBA8890 > UBA8898 > CAZGYL01. Next base: position 787 of record CAZGYL010000490.1, read on the forward strand.
TAAAGGTTGCGGATCGAATTTAAAGAGCACCACCGTACCCGAGCTCAGCTCCTGGAACCGACGCTTTCCCAGCACCTTGAAGGCTCCTCCGGGCGGACGGCCTTCAACAACAAGGTCGATCCGGTCGACGCTTGAAAAACAAGCCCCCGCACGATCAACGACTACAGTGCAATTCCCCGGTAAGGAGCAACTTACCGCGCCCTCGGTCTCAAAAGAATTCCCGCTTTCGAAATCGCCGTCGCACAACTGGAGCCGGTCTTCGTCTTTTGCTGCACCGCTTGCGGAAAGCTCGACTCCGTAGCCGCAGAAAAGGACATTGACCGCTTTTGCAAAAGAGCGCCTGAGCCAGAGATCGAAGCGTTCGGGATCGATCGTTTCGCTCTCGCCCACAGCCTGAAAAGCGGGTGTTTCCTTTTTCTCTGAGACCTCAAGGGGCTTCTTTTCCTCAACAGTTTTCTTTGGCTTTTTCTCACGGGTCGAAACCGGGGGCGTCTTCTTTACAGCACGCGCGGTTTTCTGCTTCGCTGCAAGCTGCGGCGGAAAACCGAAAACCGCCCCTCGCTTGAAACCCCTGTAAAGTAATGCGTCCGCCCGGGTGACGCCTGGAAAGAGAAGGGCGAAAAGCCGTTCCTCTTTACGCGGGATCCGGACAAATCGTACGGCCCCGTAGCGCAACGCGGCTGATCGCTCAGGATCCGCCCTCTTCTCTTCAGATCCCGCCTTGAGGATCAGTTGTTCAAAAGGCCTGAAAATCTCGACCTGAGTGCCGATGTTCTTTACCGAGCAGTACACAACCACTCCATCCGGTACCGGCACAGCGTTGAAAACCTGTACCTCAAGCAGTTTTCCGTCGCGCAGGAATCCCACGCGGGGCGGCAATGAAGGTGCTGCTGCCGCCTTGCCGCTAAGCTCTATCGTCAGACCTGAAGCTTCGATCGGAGGCAGTTCACCTACACTCACAACCCGCTTTGCAGGCATGAAAAGCTTAAGGACCAGCTTGCCGTGGTCCTCAGCAACCGGAAATATCAACCTCCCTACCCTGAAAATCCCTGGAAGAAACCGCGCTTGTCCTCGGAAAGCCCACGGCAGTGCGCATTCCAAAGGGCTTACTGCGTATTTACCGTCTTCGACCAGTTGTGCGAAGTGAGCCGGGTCGTATTTCACAACGAAATCGCAGGGTTTCCCGCGGAGTTTTCCCCGCGCGGTGCTCTTGCCTGCAAGCTCAACTATCAGGAGCTTCTTTCCCGGCGGCGCTTTAAGGCCGCCGGCGGTCTCCGCCTCCCTGAATCCCACAACGCCGAAACAAAAGTAGGGATTAGCCGCCTGAACCGATTTGAAGCCGAGTCTGCCGGGCGCTTCGCCCAAGATCGGAAAACGCACATGCCCGTACTCACTGTCGAGGAAAACAAGTTCGACCGACCGCTCAGGCGGACCGTCGGCTGTAAAGACGCAGGTAAGGTCCAGCTTGCTTCCCAAGCGCGGAAGCAAGACGTGCGGGAGGGACTGGGGATCAAACTCCGGGTTGAGATCAGGATCGAGTTCGCAAATGTATCTGCCGTCTACAAGAAGAAAAAGGTGCTCGCAAAGGTTGTCTATTTGGTACGCGACAGGCTCAAGGCTGTTTTTGACCGGGCGGTAGGGAAGCACGTTTTCGATCCGCGCCCGAAGGATGAGAAAGATGCCTCTTGCCGCTTCCAGCGCGCCCCACTTCGAGGTAACACCGAGCTCTCCGACCTCAATGCGACCGGCTTTGTTCGAAGCGGCCGCTCCGATCTCATAGAACCCCGGCTTGAGAGGAAAAGCAGGCGGTGTTCGGGAAGGTGTTGCGCACCGCGGCGCACCTTCAGGTTCTAAGAGCCCCGCCCCCTTGAGCTCCTCTGCAAGCTGAGCAGGGACGTCGGCCGGAGTTACGCTTTTAACCGAGGCGGGTCCCACCTTCACCACATCGGCTTCGACCCTCACCGGGAAAAGTGCGGCCTTGCCGAGCGAGCGCGGAGCGTAAAGCAAGGTCAAGCCGGGAAGGCTGAGGCGCTTCAATCCAAGCGGGCTTCCTCCGACGATGACAAATTTCGCACCGCAGGCACGTGAGGCCCGAACCGCTTCTTCGTCGCTGCCGTAAAAAAGAAGTACCCGGGGAATCGAGTCCTTTATATCCGAAGCCGCCTTCTTGAGCGCGGGGACAGGATCCACGAGCGAATATTTCCCCCGCTCCCCGCCCTTCCCTGATTTCAAAACCGCAGGTGAAGCGGCGGCGAAAAACCGTACTTTGCCGGAGCCGAGCGGAACGATGATCGAAGCTGGGAAAAGCGGCGCTCCTTTTGCATTGACCAAGTTTGCGCTTACAAACGGACCGGCCGCGCCTTCCCTCTGCAGCGACAAGGCCGCTTCAGCCTCATGAGGCGTTACATTGAACGCTGAAAAAGCGCATTTTTCAAAAATATCGCGTTCGATACGAGTGGTTATCCGCCTTCCCGGTAGGAACCCTCCGGGACTTACCACCAAAGCCCCTTCTGCGGACCAGGCAGAAGAAGCCTTGCAAAGAGCCGCGCGAAGGAGAACAGCCGCAAACATATCCGCAGGGGTTGTGGCGCCGGGAAGCACAGCCACTCTCCCTGCCGTTTCCCCGCCCGCTGAGGCCGCTGGAATAAGAAACAGGGGAATCGCAAAGATCGGTCCTCTTATCGCCTCTCTCATCACCTGCCTCCGCAAAGCTGATTTCCCACCCAGGTCCCGAGTGCGCCGGCCAGGCCTCCGTAGCTCGAAAAAGGTACGCCTTCTACAGCGATGGTCATGCCCAACAAACCCCAGCTGGGACTGGGATTTGCAATTTCTCCACCCAAGGTGAACAGCCCACCCACGGCGTACTTTACGAAACACTTGCAGAAATGGATCTGCATTTCAGCGCGCTCCGCACCTGCAAGCGGCATTAGGATCGTACCCCAAATACATTTAACAAGATCTGCGAAAGCCGACATCGCGCCCAGAATCTGAAGCATGAACACTTCCGTTTCAGCCTGTTCGGTCAGAGCCTGGCCGCGGCCTCCCTCACCGCGGCCCAAGATCTCTCCGGTCCGAGGGTCGATTGCGTAATAGGCCGGCACGGCGCCTGCAGCAAGCCGCCTGGGCACGATAACCCAGAGACCTTTCTTAAGTTCCGATTTCAGAACGGAGGAAAGCTCCGCCGGCAAGCTCAGCCGGCCGAGATCCTTCTCAGAACGCAGAAGCTCAAGAGGGGTTCCGGAATTCTCTGCAAGAAAAAAAGCTCTGGAAGCACTCCGCACCGGGCCTTCGGAGATAAGCTCAACAAGGAGCCTTTCAAGTTCGGTAAGGATGATCCCCCACTTAACCGTAGTTTCAAAACGCGCACGGCCTTTGAGCGCACAACCGAGAGGCGCCGCCGGGAGGTCGAAACCTTTACGCACCTCTATCCTTTCCCCTCCCCGTCCCTGTGTGCGGTCCGTTCTTTCTTCCCAACCGACAAGGTGAAACGGCAGGAAGGCTCCCGCTTCAGGAGGGAACCAGGAAAGGGCCGCTCTCTCAAGTCGCGCGAAGGCCGCCAATTCAGGCGGATCATGCTCAAAGGCCGCCCAATCCTTTTCCCATGAAAGTTCGCCTCGTGCGGCCTTCTCGAATACCGCCCGGCGGCTTATGAGCTTCTCCAGGCTGTGCCTGGCCGTTACCTCGGCTTTCACCTCGCCGGGCGAAAGAAGAAAAAAGACGGTGCTAAGCAGACGCACCCGGGTGACCTCTGGTTCCGCCGACTGCACCCACTTGCGGCGGAAAACGCGCTTGAGGCCC